>CAXGRO010000436.1:0-5289 GCA_964012055.1 uncultured bacterium | reverse complement strand
CAAAGGGGCCGGGTTTGGTCGGATCACTTATCGTTGGCTTGTCGGTTGTAAAAGCCATGGCTTTGGCAACTGATAAGCCGCTAATAGGTGTACATCATCTCGAAGGACATATTTTTTCTAATTTACTCGGAAGCGATATTAAACCGCCTTTTCTAACTCTGCTGGTTTCGGGCGGACATACGGCCCTGGTCTATGTAGCCCAATGGGGCGAATATCAGTTGTTAGGTCAAACTCGAGATGATGCTGCTGGCGAGGCATTTGATAAAGTCGCCAAACTCTTGGGTCTTTTGCCGCCCACAGGCCCGGTGTTAGGCGGGAAGTTAGTAGCGGACTTGGCAGAAAGGGGTGATCCCCAATCCATTGTTTTTCCCCGCGCAATGCTTGATAGCCCAGATCTAGATTTCAGTTTTAGCGGTTTGAAAACAGCTGTGCTCAACTATGTGCGCACATTAGACATGAGTAATGTCAAATCCAAGTTACCCGACATTGCAGCCAGTTTTCAACTGGCTGTAGTGGATGTATTAATCGCTAAGACTCTATGTGCAGTCGAGCGCTATAATGTAAAGACTGTGGCTTTGGCGGGAGGCGTCGCCGCCAACCGTCTGCTGCGGGAGCGCTTGGGCCAGGAAGTCAGAGACAGAGGTGGTCAGTTTTATTGTCCGGCCTTTGAATATTGTACAGATAATGCGGCCATGATTGCTGCTACTGGCCTCTATCACCTCTCCCTAGGTGAAAGGGCCGATTGGACTGTCGACGCCACTCCCCGTTTGAGTCTATCCCCACAAAATGCCTGAATGGCTGGACTTTAGTCTGCATCTGGAAGGTAGTGAGCTCTTTTTGCTATTAATTCCAGTAACAGGCAGTTTTGTATATTTCATCTACAGGCAGACCTACCCCACTCTTAGTAGGGTATCGAGACTAACTTTAACAGCGGTGCGTGTTTTAGTTATAGGAATGTTATGCCTGATATTGGGAGAACCCATTTTAAGTATGTGGAATAAGGCAATCCTCAGCCCATCTATACTGTTTCTGGTAGATACCAGTGCTAGCATGGCTGCAAATAAACGCGTAGAACAGCTGGTAAGTATATGGGAAGATAAACATTTCTATGCTGTTTTAGAGGGTATTGATGTACAGAGTTGGGGATTTGCTGATGAGGCTTACCCTCTTGCGTTTGATTCGCTTGCCGCTGTTCAACTGGGAGGAAAGGCCACAAATCTGACCGGGGCTCTGAATAAAGGGTTTGAGCAATCGGTTTCGCCAGATTTACTTGAAAGTGTTCTTATCTTTTCAGACGGGGCACATAATTTAGGGATGGATCCCACTCGATTAGCGCAGAGCATAGATATACCGCTGTACACGCTAGGCATTACCGGCGAAGAAGCACTGGCCGATGTACAGATTGCCGAGGCGAAAACGGAAAAAATGGGATATATAGGGCGGGAACAGATTATAGAGGGGAAGTTGCGCCATTGGGGTTTTGTCAACTCCGAAGTTGAGATGCGTTTGTACGAAGGAACACAGGAGTTAGGTCGCCAACTGCTCAGCTTGCCTCAAGAGGGACTGGAATACCATTTTTCTTTTGCTACAGTACCGACCAAACCCGGGCCCCACATTTATCGGCTTCAGGTCGAGGCGCAGGCGGGTGAATTCGTGCGCGATAACAACGTAGCCTTGGTCTATGCGAACATAGCCAAAGAGCGTATCCAGGTTTTATTGATAGCCAGTGGTCCAAGTTCCGATCTCGCTTTTATTAGGCGCATACTAGAAGCCGATTCCCATTTGGAAGTAAGCACAGTCATCCAACAAAGTGAGGGGATGTTTTACTCTGACATATCTCTTACGGCGGATCGATTGCAAAAATATGACGTTGTTATTTTGTTAGATCCCGGTAGTAAATTCGCAAATAGCAGGGTAGTGAATGCGGTGGTAGAAAATGTTCGGGCAGGTGCGGGCTTGCTGTTTATAGGTGGTTCCAAAGCCTTTTCTAACTGGGATCCACACGCAACACTTGCTCGGTTCTTGCCCTTATATGTGGAGACGAATGGAAAGGTATTGACAGCGCGAGCTGTGCTACTCCAGTCCAGTCAGGAGGGAGCACGCCATCCAATTGTGCGCTCGCCTGTGGAAGATCAAGATCCTTGGACAGAGCTTCCACCATTGCCAGGGTATGTTGCTAGTGCGCGCAAACGACCAGGAGCTACCTTGCTTATAGAGAGCAGCGATGGGGCTCCGCTTATCGCAGTGCAGGGTCATGGCCAAGGCAAGGTGATGTCGGCTCTGGCAACAGGTTTCTGGCGTCTCGACCTGCTTAGCAGTGGTGTGGACGGACGTTTTCAAACTATTCGGGATTTTTGGCGCAATGCCGTCAAGTGGTTGGCATTGAAAGTCCCGGTGGGACGAGTGCGGGTATCCACCGAACATCACATCTACCGTGCTGGCGAAGATGTTGTATTTTCTGCCCAGGTTTTTGATGAATTTTTGCGCCCCCAACAGGCTGCTCGAGTCCGGATTTTGTTGAATGGACAAGAGTTTCAATTACAGGACCGAGGAGGTGGACATCATCGTGGTGGATGGAAAGGGCTCAAACCAGGTGAATACACTTATACTGTCCAAGCCTGGACAGGCGACAACGTCATAGGTAGTGATGAGGGGAATTTCATTATTGAACAATACAGCGTTGAATCTCTTGACGTGCGTTCCAATATTGCTTTGCTGGAGAAGTTGGCCCACGCTAGTGGTGGACAATTTCGCCCGTTTGAGCAATGGCGCGAGTTGGTGAATGCGCTGCCATTGCAAAAGCGCCTCGTTGAGGAAAATCGCGTTCTTCGTTTGTGGGGGCAGAGTTGGCTTCTCGCATTGGTAATCGTCCTCTTGGCTGTAGAATGGTTTGTTCGCAAGCGTAAAGGGTTGATTTGACTGGGGCTAGGATGTGTCTGAAATGGCTACTTTTTTTCACCATATGCACTAGTAAAATAGTGTGTGCTCAAGTCGTGCTCAATGAGATATTGACCGATCCTCTGGGGTTGGAACACCACGATGAATACGTAGAGTTGCTCAATATCAGTCAGACAAATGGGGTGGATCTTAGCGGTTGGGAATTCGGTGATGCAAGCGAACTTGATGCTTTAGTGGGTACAGGTATGGGAAGAATAGTCTTGCCTGGCCAATTTGCCGTAGTGCTAGACGGCAGTTATTTTGGCAATTCGACTACTTATAAAAATATATCAGACGATGTGCTGGTATTGAAGATTGATGATCGATCCTTTGGACATTCCGGTTGGTCAAACAGCAACCAAGAAGAGGTTATCCTGCGCGATACCACGGGAGATACAGTGGGTATATTTCGTTATTGGCCAGAAAAACGACCGGGACATTCTTGGGAAAGAATTAGCCC
Organism: uncultured bacterium; assembly: GCA_964012055.1. Lineage (GTDB taxonomy): Bacteria > Latescibacterota > UBA2968 > UBA8231 > UBA8231 > CAXGRO01. Next base: position 1,892 of record CAXGRO010000436.1, on the reverse strand, counting down.
GGCCGCCTCTCAGTGGGAGCTGTCGCGGTTAGCGGGCGGTACCCCCGGCCGCATTAACAGTGTATATGAGTTGCACCAATTTGAAGGTCGAGGAATTGAGATCGAGTTAATCCCCAATCCGTTCTCCCAACAGCTAAGCCTCGATTTCAAATTGTTTGCCGTACCAGCCTTACTTACTGCGTGGATCTACGATGTACAGGGCCAGCGAGTACGCAAATTAGCTACCTCGGTCGAGGTTGGGCCGAATGGCTATATATTGTGGGATGGGCGCGACCAAGAGGGACGTCCAGTAGCCGCCGGTATGTATATTGTATATATAGAAGTAAGTGCAGAAGGCGTCGTAGAGCGCCTAAAAAGTGGTTGTCCGGCAATATGACTAAAGACTTAACTCCTCTCCTACTTCCCCGTCCAACAACTATATAACTGGAGTTGGTATGGCAGAAATTGTGAATAAACTTATCGAAGGGAAGAAGGGGGCGCAGGCCTGCGGGGTATTGTTGTTAGCCGTCGCGATTTTTCTAACCCTCAGCCTCGTCTCGTATTCGCCACGGGACTTTCCCAATGCAAGTCGTTCACCGGCTGAAACACTCAATTGGGGAGGGCGCATTGGGGCTTATGTTTCTTATAGCGCGTTTATGGGGGTAGGCTATGCTGCGTATATTCTGCCTCTCTTATCGTTTTTGTGGGGCTTGAATCGGCTGCGTTACAATGCCATGCTGCCCACACTTTATCGAAGTATCGGCTTATTGGGCATGGCCTTGCTTTTTAGCATCAGCGCTGGATTGCCCACGTATTCTGCCTATACGGCGTTTGTTTTAGGCGGTTGGTTGGGGACGCAAATGAGCAATATCGTCCTCATACCATATGGTGGGCGCATTGGTTCGGCGATTCTCTTGGGAGCGTGTTTTATCGCCGCTTTGATCTTGACTACTGACTTTGATCCGCGCTGGTTTTTGCGCAGGGTGCGGAGTGGTGTTGGGTTTGTGCGACAGGGCCTGTCTTGGATGGGACGTGGTCCCCGCTGGCTATTAGCTTATAGGGAGAGAAGGAAAGAGGAGAGAGACGAGGAGGAAGAAGGTGACGAGTTGGATGAGGACGAGGGAACCTTGCCAGCCATCGAGAGTCAGCCTCTAGTAAAGACGGAGATGCCAAGTACGGAAGAGGCAAAGGCGCTCCCGATCCATGTAGAAGAGCCCGAATCTGCCAGTTTGGTTGATGCTACGAACAAGACGCCACCTAAGAAAGAACATAAGGCGGTGCCGCAAACTAAAGCGGACCCGGCAGCCAAGAAACCACAAAAAAAGGCGGCGCGCGGCAAATATCGGCGTCCGAGTTTGGCACTATTGCAAGAAGTTCCAAACAGTCAGGGTGAAGTCGACCAGGAGAAATTGCTCGGAAATGCGCGCGTTCTTGAGGAGGCTCTGGCTAATTTTGATGTGGGAGGCAAAGTGGTCGAAGTCTGCCCCGGACCAGTCGTCACGCGCTATGAGGTGGAACCGGCCCCAGGAGTGAAGGTGAATCGGATCGTCACGCTGTCGGACGATCTCGCCCGGGTTATGAGCGCCCAGGGGATTCGTATTCAGGCACCCGTGCCCGGTAAGTCGGTGGTTGGCGTTGAGATAGCTAACCAAGAACGCGAAACAGTGTACTTGCGCCAAATCCTAGAAAATAAAATGTTTCGCAAGGCAGATTCCAAACTGACTATGGCGTTGGGTAAGACGATTGCCGGAGATCCCTTTGTGACCGACCTGGCCAAGATGCCGCACCTTTTGGTGGCCGGTGCCACTGGGGCGGGCAAGAGTGTGTGCATCAACTGCCTAATTGCCAGTATTCTCTTCAAAGCTACGCCCGAAGAGGTGCGCTTTATTATGGTAGACCCCAAGGTGGTCGAG
>CAXGRO010000435.1:0-5291 GCA_964012055.1 uncultured bacterium | reverse complement strand
TCAACGCGCAGCTAAAACGCTGTGAAGACAGCCACGAAGCCATTATCGGCGCCCGGTCCCAGCCGCCGTACTCGCCGTGGCGGTTAAACAGCAGAGTCGACCAGTCCCACACGTGCCGCTGCCAGAACGCCTCTATAAAACAACACGTGCGCTGCGAATCAACTCGGTAGAGGTAGTCGTAGTAGGGATAGACGCACTTGAGTTCGTGGTTGCCCACCAGCGGCTCCTTGGCCCCCAAATCGTAGGTGGAGTGCCCTCCCCAATACAACAGCCCCCCCTCGTCAACTGCCTCCTCGACGGCATATTCTATCCAGCCCTGCGCCACCCTTTGAAAACGATCGCGCCCCAGCACCGCCAATCCATCCAAAACGCGCAAATAGTGCTGCTGCCGGGCCAAATTGCTCAGCACCCGCCCCTCCCAGCGCTCCGGCTCCCCCGACGTCAGATCGATATGGTCCGCCAACAGCGGCGCGTCACTGTCGCTGTATCTATCCGCGCAATGCTCACTCACCGCATCCGCATGCCGAGCAACCACGTCGATCAATTCTTCACTCGTTACATTAGCACTCATACAGCTATCCCTTTCATTTTTCAGAACCAGCGCAGCTACCATTCACACGCCCGCTGGCACACAGCGAGTTCCTAGAAGTCATTTCATAAGTTCGACCGTCGGCCAAAGAGCGAGCGAAAACCCCGTAGACAAAGCATCTGAAGGAGACATATTGGTTAAATATGTCGACTGAGGATAACGCCGGCTATGGGGTTTGCAGCCGCCCGACGCCAGGAAGGACTTATGAAATGACTTCTAGTCTCCGTAAGTCACCCAAATCTCGACGTGCTCAATAGTCAACGGCGGCCGGATGCGGGAGTCGCGCGCCACCAGAACGACCTTAACTTGGTGGGCACCGGCCGCCGCCTGCGCCACATCCAAATCCCACACCAGCCAACTGTTCTCGTCGACGTCGGCGGGGTTGTTGGGGTCTGCGGCAGTGGCATTGTGCACCGCCGGCGCACCGAGCGGCTCTCCGTCCAGGGAAACCGCCACTTCGTCGGCGGTCGGCGAAAAATGCGCCATTTCTATCAACAATTGCACGCTCTTTGCCGCCGCCGCGTCGGGCTCGTGGGTGTCGACGTGAAAAGCAGGGCCATCCCCGGTGAGCGTGCGGTACAGATCGACCGGCACTTCGCCGTAAATGCGGTCGTCGCGCTCGGAGTCTTGACGCAGTGCGTTGGTGCCAATGCTGCGGTGCACGGCGGTGTAGGCCTTGTCTCGGCCCTGCAACGTCTGCGACGTGCCCAGCGTCGTCAGCAACTCGCGTCGGGTGGTTTGGTTGGCGTGCCAGTTAAACGCGTAGATGCCGGCGGCACCGCGCGCCATATGCCCCTGCGCCAGCGCCGCAAACCAGCGATCGCGCCAGCGCCCGTGGGAAATCAAGCGCTTGGCCTGCTGCCGGCCGTCCGAATCAAAACAGGGGTATACTTTAACGTTAGTGCCCTGTGCCAACTCGACAAATTTCTCGGTCTCTAAATCGGGGTCGGTGCCCGAATTGCCGCCGCCAATGACAATGTCGCACAGGTCCTCTTTAATCCAGGCCTCCACGTCGTAACCGGTGCGCCGGCACGACTCCAAATTCGCCGCCACCCGCACCGCCACCGGAAAGGGCCGGCCGCGCTCGGCGGCCAAACGCTCGGTCATCTGGCGGATAGCCCGTTGCAAGTCCGTAAGCGCGTAGCGCAGCCGGTACTCGTGGTTGCTGGGCAGGTGGAAGGCGTGGCGCTGCCAGTCCAGCTCAACGCCGTCCCAGTCGGCCAGGCGGCAGCCCTGCTCAATCAAATCGAGCTTGTGCTCGCGGACTTCCGGTATGGCCATATTCCACGACGTAGCGCACCAGCCCGGCGCCTGGTCCCCCAAACACCATTCGGGATGTTCTTTGCGCAGCGAAGTCATTTCGTGCGTATTCGACTGCTGCATGGTTTGCAAATCCTGTATCGCCCAAAAGTGCTGGTCGTTCATGCGGAACGACGGCCACACGTCGATATCCAGTTCGCGGCCCCGGTCGACCATGGCCCCATAGGGGTCCTCGCCGCGCTCCAGCATGGCCCGCAAGTTCTCGGTGTCGCGCATTGTCCGCACGCCGTCGTACACCCGGCCGACCGCATCCCCCTTCAACGGCAAATTGTCCGACAGCCAGGTGGTCTCGTGAATCCCCATGCACCAGAACAGCGCGTCCACCTGGGTGTTGGCCAGCGGCGCGTACACCTTTTGCAAAAACTGCTCCATGGTCTGCGGATATTCGTCGTAGTGATGCGGAGCCCCGTCCCAATTGTAAATAATGCGATAAGGTGTTTGCGCCATGGAATCCCTCCACGTTAAGATGTACTCTTCTTTGCCCTGCACGGCTACGATGGTCCGTATTCGCACCGCCTCAATATAAGAGAATCGCCCCAAGAGGACAGCATGTGCGCCGCCATGGACGAGTACAGCTGCCAGACCGGCTCGGTGGTCTTCTTTATCGGTCGATGTGAGGTAAAGGGAACTAGGGAGACGTTTCTTCGTCCAACCGCTGCCGCGCCCGCCGTTGCAAATTGCTCCACTCGACGCGCCAGGGGCCGCGCGGCTGTTCTGCGGCCAGGCGCTTGAGCATGTTTAGAGCCTGCGGGCGGCGCGATGGGTCTTGCTGCAATAAAGGTGGTGGCGTAGAGGAAGCGGTTTCCAGGGTGCTCTGGGTCAATCTCCAGCGCCTGTTCCGCCAGCGGAAACGCCTGTTCGCGGCGCACAAAACCGCTCACAAAGGGCACTTTGAGCAGGCGTGCGTGCAAGCCAGAAAGCAGGCGCTGACCGCCTCCAGACTCGAAGTCGGGGTCCAGTTCAATCACGCGCTGGGCATCTCCCCGGCGCAACAGGTGGACATTTCGCCCGAAGAAGCCGCAGTCTTCGACCTCAACATCGGCAACATCAGCGAGGCCGGGGCCGACCGCACTTACGGCCTGCGGGTGCTCAACGAGACCAACCCCGACGGCGCTGAGATTGCCATCAACGGGGTGGAAGTCGAAGACGACCTGTCTTTCCTCGTGCCTTTTGGCGAGTCGGTGCAGGCGGTGATGTCGGTGTTCCACGGGCCCCAGGAGTACAACTACCAGGACATCAAGCTACAGGTGTTCTCGCCCTGCGAGGACGACCCCCTGCTGTCAACCGTGGCGGGCGATTTGGGCGGCACCTTCTACCGCTTTGACGAGAAGGCGTTTTCGGTGCAGTACCAGGTGTTGTGCCACCCGCCCCAGTGGGGTACGGTGGACCCCATCGACTTCCAACACTCGATGAACTTCACCGCCAAGCTGCACACCGACGGCGAAGTGTCGTCCGACAACTACGACCGGGTGGGGGTGTTTATCGACGAGCAATTGCACGGCGTGGGGCAGGTCAAACACATCCGCGAATTTGACAACTTGGCCAACACCCACCCCTACGAGGTCTTCCTCACGGTCTACGGCAACGACAACGCACTGGGCCGCAACCTCGAATTCCGCGTCTGGGACGCCTCCGAGTACCGCGAGCTGGGCTTTGTGGTGGAAGACTACGCCTTCCAGACCAACGCGGCGCTGGGCACGCCCACCAGCCCGGTAAACATCACCGCAACCAGCCAGATCATCGGCAACCTCACTTTTAAAGACGGCTGGAACTGGTTCTTGCTCAATTTGCTGGCCGACGACATGACCACCAACGGCGTGTTGGGCGGCATCGGCCCAGCCAATAAAGACATCGTGCGCAACCAGCGGCAGTTCAGCCAGTTTGTCAACGGCGCCGGCCGGCTGGCTGGGCAATCTGGAGACGTTGAGCAATCAGTCGATGTACCTGATCAACCTGGCGCAGCCGACCGCGCTGGAGATCATCGGCTTTGCGGTGGACGTGGAACTGACCCACATCCCGGTAGAACGCGGCTGGAATTGGATCAGCTTCTTGCCGCAGCAGAGCCAGGCGGTCAACCAGGCACTGGCGTCGCTCAATTCGGTCAGCGGCGACATCATCAAGAGCCAGTTTGAATTCGCCCAATTTGTCGAGGGCAGCGGCTGGATCGGCAGCCTGACCTTTATGAACCCCCACCTGGGCTACCAGCACTTTGCCCAGGAAGCTGGCACCTTAGCCTATCCCTTCTTCGCAGGCGATCCGCCGGCCAAGGCAGTGGCCTGATCCAATGGTTGCGTTTGAAGACTGGCAGGTCGAGCCGCGCGCCTACCGCAACAATATGACGCTGATCGCCAGCGTCGAAGGCGAGGGCAGCGGCGTCGACAGCGACAAAGACGTGGTCGCCGCCTTTGTCGGCGACCAATGCCGCGGCATCGGCCAGACGGTCTACGTGCCGTCGCAGGATCAGTACCTGTCCTTCGTGGTGGTCTACGGCGACGATGTAGAAGGCGAGCCTGTGGAATTCCGCCTCTTCGACGGCGACGAGGGCGTCGCGCGCTTTATCCCCACCGAAGTGACATTCAGGTCAACGAATCGCTGGGAGCCGTGGAACAGCCATTTGTGCTGGAAACGCGGGAAAGACGCCTGGGCGACCGCGGCTACATTCCCAACACCTTTACGCTGGGCCAGAGTTTCCCCAATCCGTTTAACCCCAGCACCCAGATCGGCTACGGCCTACCCCAAGACGGCCACGTCGAGCTGACCGTCTTCAACGTCGTGGGCCAGAAGATCCGCTACCCGGTCAATCTCTTTGGCCAAGTGGCCGCGTTCTACAACTTCTACACCGACCTGCGCTCCTTACAATTGCAACCGGCCCGCACGGTGGACGATCCCGTGCCCTATAACGTAGTCCCCCTCAACGTGTCTAACCTGGCCGAGGCGCAAAGCTGCGGCGTCGAACTGGAAGCCGATTGGCAGGCGATGCTGGGCGGGACTCTGGATCTGCAACCTGAACTGGATCTGGATGTAATAGGACGCTACGTGCACGACTTGCCCACCCTCAACGTCGACGGCTATTTCAACCTCGACGCGCGCCTGGCGTAGCAAGCCCAGGCCGGGCTGCAAGTCGCGCTGGTGGGACAGAACCTGCTCGCCGCGCAGCGTTCCGAGTTCACCCCCGAGTTCATCAACTCGCTGCCGGCCGAGACCCAACGCGGGATCTATTTATCGTTTAGGTGGAGTCCCGCCGCATTCTGAGACGAGAATGACAGAAATCGCGGACCTAGAAAATAGCACCTCAAATCAGATCGCTAATCCTGCTGACGGGTGCATAAAAACCGGCGTCGATCATCGCCTGCAGAATTTCATCCGCTTCTTGCGGCACGAG
>CAXGRO010000434.1:0-5301 GCA_964012055.1 uncultured bacterium | reverse complement strand
CAGGCGTCCGTCCATGTAGCCGGCCGAGATTGAGGCGAAGCGGTCGACGGTGATCTCGGCGAGGCCGACGTAGCCCACCTTGTGGGGCCCCTTTTTGACGTGAATGTGCGAGCCGCTCTGGCCGCCAAAGTAGATGCGCAGCTGGTTGCCGCTTTGTACGGGCCCGCCGGTGGAGCAGGTCGTCCAACCGGCGTTCCACGGAAAGGTGGGGCCGATGAAGGCCTGGCGCTGCGGCGGCCTGTGCCAGGTGTCGAGGTCGTGGCTCCACACCAGCAGGATTTCGAAGTGGGCCGGGGCCCCAAACCAGCGTTCGGCGAGGCCCAGGTACAGGTCTCCGTAGGGAAACCCGACCATGCCGTGGTACTGCACGTCAGGCGGATCGAGGAGGTCCGACTGGAGGATGATTTTGGTGTCTGAGAAACTCTTGAAGTCGGGCCCCCGAGACATGCCGACGCGGCGGCGGGCGGGGCTCTGGTCTTCCTTGTAGGTGACGACAAACTCGCCGTTGACCCTTTGCCTCCACAAATAGTAGACGTCGGTCCCGGCCAGCGCTCTGGTGCCCTCGTGTCCGGCTTCCTGGAAATCGTGCAGCCCCGGCTGCGGCGGGTGGGGGACGACGACGTCGCCCTCGGTCCAGTGGTAGCCGTCGTCGCTGAAGGCTTCGTACATGCCGTAGACGGGGTGGCCGGTTTTGCTGGGGCCGCGGTGCACCATGGTGCGGAAGGGGTGTTCTCCGTCTGCGGGGTCGTAGTAGACGGAGACGCAGCGGCAGTTGGGGATGGCGATGTTGTTCTTTTTGCTGCCCCTAAACTCGTGCAGGCCCAGTTGGGGGCGCGTCCAGTGGAAGCCGTCGTCGCTGTCGGCGACGCACATGGCAGCGCGAAAGTCGGGCGACGAGGTTGTGTAGTACATACGCCAGGCGTCGCCGATTTTGAGCACGGTGCCGTAGAAGGCGAGGTTGGTGCCCTCCCACGGCATCTCGGGGCGCAGGACCGGCTCGGGGTAGAGGTGGGGTTTGTGCCAGATGCGCGTGAGCATGGACTGCTCGTCGATCCAGGTGTCGTCGAGGAATAGCTGGCTTTTGGTCAGATCGCGCGAGTGGTTAGCCATGGTTGAGTCTCCTTTGATACTACTCCAACCAAAATGAGTATAGCCGGGCCTGGTGCGCGTACAATTTGAGCCGCACGGGCTGTTCCCAGCCATAGTCTTCCGCGGTCATGCCGTCCCAGTTGAGGGCAATGCCGTGTGGGTGGTCGCCCGTTACGGGGCCGCCGGCGGCGCGGCCAAAGCCGAGCAGAGGCTTCACCGCCGTTTCGACGTCTACTACTTCGGCGTATATCTCTCCCCAGGAGGCATCGCAGTTGAGCATAAGGCGTTGGCCCTTGGGCCATAGGAAGGGTTTGGTAACCACGGTGCCTTGCATTTCGGCGTCGAGGCTGACGAAGCCGTCGGGGCGCAGCTTGGCCAGGCAGAGGGCGGCCTGGTCGGCGAAATCGGCGGGGTTTATGCCGAGGCGGAAGAGCTCGCGGGCGCCGTCGTACTTACGGTGGTCGCTGGCGCTGAGGTTAAAGCGGTGGGCGGCGTAGTAAAACCAGACCTCGCCGTCGGGCCGCACCACCGGGGCGCCGGCGGGCAGCAGTTGGCCGGTGTCGTAGTTTTTGCCGTCGTAGGGTTCCACTCCCAGCACGATGGCTCGGTCGGCAACGCGCTCCCACTGGACCAGATCGTGCGAGACGGTCATCTCTACCTGGTTGATGCGGGTGAAGTTGGTTGCCGGCGGTGGAATGGCGCCGATGGGATTAAAGATCGTGGGGAAGCCGAGGTACATGCCCGCATAGGGCAACACGGCCATATTGTAGATTTCGGCGAAGTAATCTTCGTTGTCGACAATGGGCGGGGTGAGAAACGCCGGGTCTTCGCAGAAGTTTTTTACCCGGGCGCGGGCGTTGGCCCAGTCGGTATCGTCCGCCTTGATCATCAGCTCTGGCGCCGAGAAGTTGCCAAAGTCGTCGGCCGTGCTCTGGCTCAGAAAGACCGAGCGCCCGAACTCGGTGGGTTGCTTGACGCAGGCGAGCCAGCGCTTCTCGTAGGGGTCGTAGGAAAACTGCGATTCGTCGCGCGAGGGAACGGGCGGCACGTCGAGCATGGTCCAGGCAAAGCCGTCGGCGGACACCGCCGGGGTGCGGTTGGCGACGCCGAAGAGGCCCTTGTAGCGCTGTTCCGCGGGGGCGTTTTCGTCGCGTATGATGTGGTAGAGCAGGGGGCCGGTGGGGTCGACGGCAATGCTGTTTTGGGTGTTGCCTTCCCACTCAAATAGTCCGAGTGCCGGGAAGTCCCATGTTTCGCCGTCGGTTGAGGTTGCGTAGAGTGTGAGGTTGCTGACGGGGACTTCGTTGCCGTAGTAGTCCTTTTGGCGGACGGCATCTGGGTGGGCGAAGACGACCGGGTCGCCGCTGTCGGCCTGGCCTTTTTCCAGCACCGCCCGGTGTTTTGGGGTGCCCTTGCGATCCGCGTTCGACCCACCGCCATCGGCTCCTTCGCCGTCGCCCTCATTCTGGCGCTGCGCCATCACCCACCACTCCCACAGTTGCTTGTCGGGGTTCCACTGCGGGGCGTTGCGGCTTTGGACTGTAAAACCGGCAATGGGCGATTTCATGACCGGCCCTACTTTGACGGGCGGGCGAAGGTTGCGCGTAATGCCCACTGCTGAGGCCAGCGCACTGTCGTCGACAAAGAGTTGGTGGTGTTTGCCCGGCTCGATCAGCTCGTCGCGCCATGCGTAGGTTTCGGCGTTGTTCTCCTCGTCGGGGTCGGCATAGCTGCCGATGCCCCAGCCCGCCCAGGGGCCCTGCTTGTCGTTGCCCACGTTGATCAGGTTGTGCTGCCCGGCGGCGTCGGCATTTTCCGCAGGTAGTTGCTGGGGGCGAGATGGATGTGTCATATTTTTTCTCCCGTAATGTTTCACTAGGTTCATGGTTAATGTGACCGTATAGGGGTTAAGTTATTCGTCGACCAGCGCGAGTGCTTCGTCTACGACGCGGTCGGATAAATACATACCCTGGTGTCGGAGTTGGTCTACTACGGGTCTCGCCAGGGGCGATCGCCCCGCGTTTTTTGGCGACTAAAACGAGACCAAGCGTTCCGTGGAAAGGAATGTTCAGGGAAGTCGCACAGCGTCGCGCCGCCCGGTCGTCAATAATGATTTCCGTATCTCTGTTGGCATAGCCCCAACTTAGCACAGAAGATTCACCCGGGCCTAAATCCCATGCTTGGATTAGTTCGTGAACGGGAGGGGTTGGGACAACCGTCAGCCAGGATGTTGCGTCGATGGCCTGGACCGTTGGATCATCTGGTTCTCGGCGTTGGATTTCTTCAGCTACGGCAGCAGGCACTACGACTGCATCCCCTGCCATTTTCAGAAGGTCAAGTAGATCTCCGCTGGCCAAGAAAATGAGAGGAGAAGCGTTGACCGCCGGTCTTTCAGCCACGATCCAATTCTTGCTTCAACTCATCGCGATCTACCGCAAAGACATCCACCTGCTCTCGGGCTAACGCTTTGAGGAAGTCGGTGCGATCCAGGCCGGCGATATGAGCGGCCTTTTCTTGGGAGACGACGCCTCGCTCATACCAGTGGATCGCTTCTGCTAGTCGCAGTTCGGCGATGAATTCCTCTGGCGAGCGACGCAAAGCAGAGAAGATCTCATCCGGCAATTCTAAAGTTACTTTAATCATAAATAATTCCCTGCTTCATTAAATCGCCAATATTTGGCTAGTAGTTGGTCAATGCTAATAATATAATGGATATCGTTTGTCCACACACATGTAGCAAGATGTTGACGATGTGGGCTTGACAGGAGACGGTGGGTTACTACACTACCAGTGAAGATGACGCGGAATTGCGTCCACCACATCAGTTTGCAATAGGAGCCGACGAGGTCTGACCATGGGTAACGACACTTATACCGTACGCCACTGGAATGAAGTGGCGCACGAGCACGAGCACTCAATCTTTACCGCGGAGCAGGACTTCACCTTCGACGCCCTCGGGTTTGTCGTGCTGCCGCAGGTTCTCAGCCAGGCCGAGTTGGCCGTTTGCCGCAACGGCGGTGACGGGCTGAGCGATCTCTGCGGCGAGGGCGCCGCCGTCGGACGCTATGTGCGCGAGCTGTGCGGTGACAACTTTCGCCAGGACGGCCCTGCGCGGCACATCTCTGCCGACGACGCAGGAGAGCACGACGAGGCCTCGCTGCCACTGGAAGGCGGGGCGCACACGCTGGACCGGGCCTACATCAACCTGACGGGGTGGAATGGCCACAATGCCGACGGAGCTTCGCTGTCGCGGGCCGGCGGTGCCTGGGAAGAGGTCCGTATCCGGCAGTGCCAGGGGCTGGTGGTGGCCATCGCACTCACGGACTCTGCAGACGGCAAGTGCCCGCTGGTGGTGGTGCCTGCCTCGCACAAGAGCGGGCTGCCCGCCCCACCGCTTTCGTCCTCCAGTCCCTTTGCTGAGCGCCCGGCGCTGGCGGCGGGCGACGTGCTGCTGTGCGCCGCCAGCGCGCTGCACGGGATCTGTCCACAGGGGGATGGGGGCGAGTTGCTCGTGGCAAACTTTATCTCGCGCGCGGCGCGGCCACAGGTGCCATCTGACCCGCAGGATGAGCCGTCTCTGCCCGCATGGGCGGAAGGACTGGGCGAGGCCGAGCAAACCGTGCTGGCCGGCGGCGACTCGCGTCACCTGCTCCTGTCGGACGGGACTACCACCTGGGTCACTTCTTCCGACGATGCCGATGCGGCGCAGAGGGCCTCCTCTGCCCTCGAGTTCGAAGGCCGAGATGATCATACCGAGCGCTGGGCGTTTGACACGCACGGCTACCTATTGGTTGAGGGCGTTATGGACGACGATTGGATCGATGCGGCCGTGGAGGGCATCAATGCCAACCTCGATCGCATATTGTACCGAGGCCTAGGCGACGACAAGCTCGACGGGGACGTAACGCTTGCCGACATCCCCGGGGCGCCGACGATTTCGGGTACGGGCCGGCCGGACCTGAAGGACTTGTTTCAACTGCCGGCGCCGCACAATGCACCTTTCCTCAAAATGATGGCACACCCGGCCGTTATTCAGCGCCTGAACTGGATGATTGGACCGGGTTACAAGGTAACTCAGAACACGGCCCTGTGCCACGTCAAAGGCTCCAGCGGGCAGATGCTGCACTCGGGGAACGCCAACCCGACCTGCATTGGCAAACACTACGAGATGGTGAACGGGCGCGTACATACGAAATCGGGCATCAATGTCGC
>CAXGRO010000433.1:0-5314 GCA_964012055.1 uncultured bacterium | reverse complement strand
ATAGCCGGCGTTATCCTCAGTCGACCTATTTACCAATATGTCTCCTTCGGATGCCTTGTCTACGGGGTTTTCGCTCGCGCTTTGGCCGACGGCCGAACGTATGAAATGACTTCTAGTCAAAATCCTAGAAAATCCCCAATTCGCAAAAAATGAGCCGGCGTGAGGAAGATCGTGTCGATCAAAAAGTAGAGGTGCGATATTTGTATATGATATTAGATTGAGTTTATGTGTGGATCGCTTTACCAATACTGTGGACACCTTTTGTACGTCATTGATAAATAACGGTTTAGACAAATAGATGTTTAAATTTGTAACTTTTTATAAATAATCACTTACGAATTTAAACCTTACAAAAATCCGCTCAAAATCGAAAAAGTGTCCACAGTATTGTTTACACAAGTGTGAGGGGAGGGGGGCATTATTAGGGAGATGAGGTGGAGAGGTGTTTTTCTGTATGCCCAATAATAACAGGTAGTAGTTTGATCTAGTCTCGCTAGGTACGGTCCTTGCTAAATTGCTGAGATGAAGTAATCGGCGATGGGGTTTTGCTTGGTGGAGATTGCGTTTATGGCAGGGGTGGGTTTTCGGGCTTCGACGGGGGTGGTGCATAGTTTATCGCCGCGGGGGTAGGAGATGTTTGGCGGCGTTGGGTTTGGTGTTGTGCGTCATTTTTTGTGGGGCATTGTTTTGCTTTTTGGCGGGTTGGTGGTGGGCGCGGTGTTGCTGAGTTGGCATTTTGACATGGATGTGAGTGTGGAGGCCAGGGGGCGGATTGAGCCGCAGCGACGCTCTTGGGTGAAGAGCGAAATAGATGGGATCGTGCGGCATGTTTGGGTGTGGCAAGGGCAGCAAGTGCAAGAAGGGGAAGTATTAATTGTTATGGAGGATGAGGAGTGGTCGGTGGGGTTGAGCAAGGTGGAGAAAGATATGGAGGTCAATTACAGTCGTCGGCAGGAAATTGCCGGACAGCTGACGCGGGAAAAGGCGTTAATGGAGGCGGAGTTGGTTAAGGCCGGTCTGTAATTGGAGGAGGCTGTTTGGCAGTTGGAGCAGGTGAGGGCCGAGCAGAAACTCTATTCTGGTGCGGTTGTTTTGGCGGACGGAGGTAGGCGGCGGCCGCTGGAGGAGTTGGTTCCCGTGCAACGGGCCAGGGCCGTGGTGGAACAGCGCCGGGCGCAACTGCATTTGGCGAGCAAACGCCTGGAACATGTAGAGGGGCGGCGGCAGGAAATTGCCACCTTGGAAAAGGCGCATGAGAAATTGTTACAGGATAGGGATTTGCTGCGGCGCCGGTTGGAGCGCACGGCGATTGCGGCGCCGGCAGCCGGCACGGTGCTAACGGGCGAGTTGGAGCGGCGCATAGGAGATCGCGTCCAAGCCGGTCAGTCGCTGCTGGAGTTGGCCGAGATGAACGGCTGGCAAGCTCGGGTAGAAGTGAGTGAAACAGATTGGCCGCAAGTGGAAGTGGGTCAGGAGGTGCGCCTCTATGTCGAGGCGTTTCCGCATATGTAGTACAAGATCTTTCAGGGCGTGGTTGGAAAAGTCTCGGTAGAAGCCGGGTGACAGCGGCCTGGGTTATGCGGTAGTGGTAGAAATGCTCGATTCCCAGGTAGAGGACGGGGAGAGGGTGTATTCGCTGGGGTACGGTATGGATGTGGACGCGCGCATCGTGGTGGAGCGCGGGCGCATTGCGCTCTTGGTGTGGCGCTGGCTGCTGCGCTCTGTGGGCAAGGCTGGAAGGACGGGGATTTTTGCGCCTGCGGCGGACGGACTTTGACAACAGCGAGGCGAGCGCATATACTACTGCGCGTTGCATGAAAAACGCGGTTTAACTATTTCATCTACCGAGGGAAATTGCCATGAACATCGCTGTCATAGGTGCGGGCGGCAACGCCAGGGGGCACGCTCAGGGGTTGGCAGAAATGGAAGACGTGCGCGTGGTAGGCATTGCAGATCCCGCAGAGGACAAGGCCGCAGCACTGGCCGGCGATGTGGGGGGGCAGGCCTTTAGCGATCACCAGACTATGCTCGACGGGGCTAAGCCCGACGCCGTGTGTATTTCGTCGCCGTGCTGGCTGCACGCCCAGCAGGCGCTCGATTGCATGGCGGCTGGTGCCCACGTCCTGTGCGAAAAACCCATGGCGCTCAACCTGGAGGACTGCGACCGCATGATTGCGGCGGCGCGCCAGCACGGCGTTGTGCTGATGGTCTGTCAAACCACGCGCTACATCGCCCAGATGGCCGAGTTGCAACGCCTCTTTGCCTCGGGCCACTGCGGCGAGTTGGTCAGCGCCTGGAGCACCCGCATGGGGTACCACGGAGGGGGGGCAGGTACCACGTGGCGCCTGGACGGCGAGCAGAGCGGCGGCATCGTCTTTGAGTGGGAAGTACACGAAATCGACATTGTGCGCCGCATTGGCGGGCCGGTGAGTCAGGTGTATGCCCGCACCGCTTACAGCCGGGCGGACGCACCCAACTTCCTCGATCACTTTTCGGCCGTGCTGACTTTTGCCGACGGCGGCTACGGCAATTTAGAGGCCAGTCAATCCTGCGCCGTGCCTCAGGGCGGCCGCGGCTTTGTCGGCACGCTAGGGGCGGCGCAAACCCAGGGCAATAAAGTGCGGCTGCGCACCGTGGACATGGACGAGGACGAGATCATCGAAGTGGAATCGGGCAACGTGCAGCAAAAGCAGGACGGCGATTTTATTCGCGCTGTGCGCGACGGCGCTCCCTCGCCGGTGTCGGGGGAGGACGCGCGCGTCAACATCGAGATTGGGCTGGCGATCATCGAGTCGGGGCGCACGGGGCAGGTGGTCGATTTGCCGCTGTAGAGCGGGGGAGAAACGGCGTGAAACTCAGCACTCAACAGGTAGAACAATTCGGCGCCGACGGCGTTATAGTGGTGGAAGATTTACTCGACGCGGCAGAAGTTGAGGCGTTGCGCCAGCGCGCCGAGTGGGTGGCCAGCGCCGCCGCCGAACAAGTCTCCTCCAAGGCCCTGATCCAGGTCGAACCTCGGGTGGAGGCCGGCGAATTGACGGCGGACGATTACGCCCTTTCGCTGCGCAAGATGAGCCACCTGGCCTTTTGCGACGAGGTGTTCCAAGAGCACGCGCGCAATACCAAGATCTTAGATGTGATCGAAAGCCTGCTGGGCCCGGACATTAAATTGTACCAGGATCAGCTTTTTATGAAACCGCCCAAGGTCGGTTCGCGCCAGGTCTACCACCAGGATCAGCCCCTGGGTTTTTACATCGACCCGCCCGCCATGGTGAGTTGCTGGGCGGCGCTGGACGACGCCACTATCGACAACGGCTGTTTGTGGATGTTGCCGGGCACGCACCGCTTTGGCGTGATCGAGCGGGAAAAGTGGCACGACTACGAAGAAAAGGCGCTGGCCGGCGAGTTGGCGGGCGAACGTCCTATTGAGTTAAAGACCGGTAGTTGTAGTTTCCACCACGGGCTTATTTTGCACAGCAGTCGAGCTAATTTGACGGGGCAGCGGCGTCGGGGTTATGCTACGCACTATGTGAGTGCGCATTGTCGGTATACTGGGGAGGCGGAGAAGAATGATGCGATGTTGGTGCGGGGGATGTCTGTGCCGGGGTGTATTTGAGTTGTATGGGCGTTTGCCTGTGACGCGGTTTGGGGGGGCGGGCAGGGTGGCCGCCCTTAACATCGCCCACCCCTGTCTATAGAATTCGCACCGTTATTGCAAAGATCGCGTTGTCCTAGAATAAATGCGAGAGGCCACCCGGGACGCATAAAGCACCATAGGCAAGCCCCCCACCCCCGAGCACCACCAAGCTTCCGCCAACTACACTAGACCCAATCAGGGTTCAATAACCACCTTAATCGATCCTTCGCTCCCGGTAATATCAATCCCTTGTCCGATATCGCTGAGCGCCAGCTTATGGGTGACGAACTGGTCGAGCGGAGCGCGGGTGTTTTTGAGGAAGGACAGCGCCGTTTTGAATTGCATGGCGGGGTAGGCCCACATGCCGCGGATATCGAGGTCTTTAAAGCAGACCACGTGGGGGTGGATTTTCACGCCGCCCGGGTCGGTGAAGTGGCCCACTTCCACTACCATGCCGCCGCGCCGCACCAGGTCGAGGGACTCCTTGAAGGCGACGGGCACGCCGGCGGTTTCGATGACGATGTCGGGGCCCACGCCCTGGGTCAGATCGCAGATTTGTTGCAGGCGCTCGTCGGGGGAACTCTTGCCGACGTTGACGGTTTGGTGGGCGCCCATCTGGCGGGCGAAGTCGAGGCGCGAGGGGCTCAGGTCGGTGGCGATGATCTGGTCGGTGCCAATATGGGCCAGTACGGCGATGACCAGCTGGCCGATGGGGCCGGCGCCCATGACCACTACGGATTTGTCGAGTCCCAGGCCCTCGCCAATGTGGGGGATGCCCGGGCCCAGGGCGCGCTCGACGGCGCGGGTGGCGACGGCGGCCGGCTCGGTGAGCACGGCGTAGGCGCTGGGCAAATCGTCGGGAATTTTGAAGACCCAGGAGTTGCTGGCCATGTGCATGTATTCGGAAAAACCGCCGCGCGGGGTGGGGGCCAGGTCGGAGGAGACGAAGCCGTAGACGAAGCGGTTGGCGCACAGAGCGGGGCGTTGGGGCATGTGCAAGCAATAATAGCACTGGCCGCAGACGCGCGAAGAGGGGGTAGTGGTAACGCGGTCGCCCTCTTGGACGGGGCCGCCGATGACGGCCATGTGGTCGGCGACCTTGGCGCCCAGTTCTTCGATGGTGCCGACTAGCTCGTGGCCGGGAATGACGGGGAATTTTAGGGCCATGTGGCCGGCGTACATATGTTTGTCGCTGCCGCAGATGCCGGTGCTCTCTATTTTGAGCAGGAGTTCGTCGGCGGCGATTTGCGGGCGCGGTAGCTGGCGCAGTTCGATGCGGCCGGGTTCGGTCATAACGGCGGTTTGGATGGTGGACATGAAGGCTCCTGTTCTAACGCACTTTGCCGCGGCCGGCAATTTCCCAAATTTCGGCGAGGCGGTCGTCGCGGACGGCGTAGAGGTGGTCGTGCAGGTTGATGGTGGTGCAGCCGTGGCCGGGGATAAATTCCAAAACGTCGCCCACCGCCAGGTCGGTGCAGGGGCCCGCGTGGGTGCGCAGGCGGCCGTGTTCTTCGGAGAGGGCCTCGCAGTAGAGGTCGTCGCGGTTTTTTATTTCGGGGACGCCGTGTTCGGGGGTGAGGCTCTTGAGGCCGGCGTCGGTGATGACCTGCTCGGGCGAGGGGCGGCTGGTGACGGTGGTGAGCACCGAGAGGGCGTGTTGAAAACCGAGGTCGAGTT
>CAXGRO010000432.1:0-5341 GCA_964012055.1 uncultured bacterium | reverse complement strand
GAGACCTATTTCACCTGCATCAACAACGTGGGGGCGCCGCCCACCTGTGTCGACCGCCTAGTGGCCGTTTTGGAGGGGCAGCTTACGAGCGCAGAGTTGGAGGCCGATTTGCACTGCGCCGCCGATGCCGTGGCCATTATGGAAGCCTGTTACCAGTCGAGCCAGAGCGGCACCTGGGTGGAGGTGGCGGCGCTGGAATATTAATTCCCGGTCGGCGCAGTTTCTTCTCCGATTTTAACGAAGGGCGATTTACGAGGAAAAAGAGATGACACAATTGCAGTGGGGCATTATCGGGTTGGGCAATATTGCCCGGGCTTTTGCCAACGGCGTGGCGGGATCGCAAAGCGGCAAGTTGGTGGCGGTGGGCAGCCGGGCGCAGGAATCGGCCGACCGCTTTGGCGAGGAGTTCGGCGTCGACAAGCGCTACCCGTCGTACGAGCAATTGCTCGCCGACGACGAGGTGCAAGCGGTGTACATTGCCACGCCGCACCCCATGCACGGCGAGTGGGTGATCAAGGCGGCCGAGGCGGGCAAACACATCCTGTGCGAAAAACCCGTGGGCATCAACCACGCGCAGGCCATGGCGATGATCGAAGCGGCGGTGCGCCACGACGTCTTTTTTATGGAGGCATTTATGTACCGCTGCCACCCGCAGACGCAGAAGCTGGTGGACCTGGCGAAGGAGGGCGCCGTGGGCGAGGTGCGGGCGCTGCAGGGCAGCTTTGCGTTTAACGCGGGTTTTAACGCCGATAGCAGGATATTTGCCCAAAAGTTGGGCGGCGGCGGCATCCTCGACGTGGGCTGCTATCCGGTGTCGATGGCGCGTCTCATCGCCGGCGCGGCACTGGGCCGCGATTTTGCCGACCCGCTAGAAGTGAGCGCGGTGGGCCATTTGTGCGAGACGGGGGTGGACGGCTGGACCTTTGCGACGCTCAAGTTTGAGGGCGACATACTGGCGCAGGTGGGTACCGGGGTGCAATTGTCGCTGGACAATACGTTTACCGTCTTCGGCAGCGAGGGCAAGATTGTGGTCCCCGCGCCGTGGGTTCCGGCCCGCGACGGCGGCCGCGTAGTTTTCTCATTGCACAAGGGCGGCGAGGTGGAAGAAATAGAAATTGCCACCGAGGTGCCGCTCTACGGCATCGAGGCCGATACCGTGGCCCAGTACATCGAGGCGCGCCAGGCCACATCGCCGGCGATGTCGTGGAACGACACGCTGGGCAATATGCAAACGCTCGACCGCTGGCGCCAGGCCATTGGGTTTACCCTGGACCAGGAAAAGGCGGAGAGCGAGGTGCCCACCATCCACCGCCGGCCGCTGGCGCGCCGCAGCGATCACGAGATGCTCTACGGCGAGGCCCGCGGCATCGACAAGCCGATGTCGCGGGTGGTGATGGGCTGCGACAACCAGAGCAGCATGCCGCACGCGGCGGCCATGTTCGACGGCTTTTTTGAGGCCGGCGGCAACGCTTTTGACACCGCCTACATCTACGGCGGCGGGCAGAAGGAAGAATTGCTGGGCCAGTGGATGAAAGACCGCGGCGTGCGCGACGAGGTGGTGCTGATCAGCAAGGGGGCGCACTCGCCCAATTGTTTCCCCGACAAGATCACCAGCCAGTTACACGAGAGTTTGGAGCGGCTGCAGACCGACCACGCCGACATCTACTTTATGCACCGAGACAATTTGGAGGTGCCGGTGGGCGAGTTCGTCGATGTGCTCAACGAGCACAAGGACTCCGGCCGCATCACCGCCTTTGGCGGTTCCAATTGGTCGATTGAGCGCGTGGTGGAGGCCAACGCCTATGCGGCAAAAAACGACAAGACCGGTTTTTCGGTGCTGAGCAATAATTTTAGTCTGGCGCGCATGGTGGAGGCGGTGTGGGACGGCTGTCTGGCGGCGTCGGATCCGGACTACCGGCACTTTTTGGAGGAAGAGCAATTGGCCCTCATGCCCTGGTCGAGCCAGGCGCGGGGGTTTTTTCTGGTCGGCCGCGCTCACCCGGACAAGCGCGACGACGAGGAGTTGGTGCGCTGCTGGTATTGCGACGACAATTTTCAGCGCCTGGAGCGGGTTAATGAGATGGCGCAGCAGCGCGGGGTGCTGCCGATTAATATTGCGCTGGCGTATGTGTTGTGTCAGCCGTTTCCCACGTTTCCGTTGATTGGGCCGCGGACGTTGGAGGAGTTGCGGACGAGTTTGCCGGCGTTGGGGGTGGGGTTGACGGAAGAGGAGCGGCGGTGGTTGAATTTGGAGGATTGAATCTGATAAGGGGGATGTAAAGATGCAATTAAATCGCGATCAGTTTCTCGAAGAGGGTTATCTCATTTTGCGCAACGTGGTGCCGCCGGACGAATTGGAAGCCCTGCGCGCCGCCAAGGAAAAAATGGTTGAGCGACAGAAAGAGACCTGGGCCCAAGAGCGCGGGCCAGACGACCCGCCCGGTGGGATGTGGGAGACCTCGGCACAGCCGCGGTTGCTCGTATACAACAATCCAGAGTTGGTCGACGAGCAGACCGCCAAGGCGGTGGAGTTTTGGCTGCACGAAAATACGCTGGGGGTCAGCAGCGAGTTGTTGCAGATGCCGCACGCAGCGGTCACCGAAATAATGACCATGTGCAACCCGGTGCGCGACCACGGGCCGGCCAGCTGGCACCGCGACATTCACCCGTTTGACACGTCGCCGCTGGAAGGCTATACCCTGGACATTGCCGAAAACGGGCCGCGCTACGTGCAGTGGAATATTCCGCTCTACGACGACGACGTGTTATGGGTGGTGCCCGGCAGCCATTTGCGCATCAACAGCGAGGACGAAGATCGCCGGCTGCTGGAAGACCCCCGGGTGCCGCTGCCCAATGGAGTGCAGACGCAGCTCAACGCCGGGGACGGGGTGGTCTACATTACGCCTATTTTGCACTGGGGCAGCAATTACAGTACCAAAAAACGGCGCACCCTGCACGGGGGCTATTGTCCTTTTACCGCCTATCCCGATCTGAGTTATACCCGCTTTTTGTCAGACGCGGCGCAGGACACCTTTGGGCGCTGGGAAAAGCAGAGCGGCCAATCAAAGGACCGCACCGAGGCGGCGTTGCGCGCGGCGCTGGCAAAGGATGCAGCGGGGTTTCGCCAGGCCCTGGAGGTATTGCAACCGGGTTTGGGCGATAAGGGCAAATTGTTGCTAACCGTATACCTGTGCAAAGTCGCTTGCTATGTCAATATTCTGAACAACCTCGACTTTGAACCTCCGGCGCCGCAGCTGCGCTCCAGTGCGCACAGTTCTCACCCGACCACGTTAAATTGGGGGCCGCCGTTTGCCGCGCGTTTTTCGCCGCAAGAGGCTGCAGAGTTGTGGCGACGTTTTGTTGAAATTGACGAGGCCCTGCGGGCCGACGAAGAACACTTTGTTCCCAGTTTTCAGAGCGGTCCCATGCATTATTATTTTAACGAGATGAAAGTAGATCTCGACGCTTTTATTGATGCCTGGAGCGCGGAGAATAATTGATCGAGTGCTTTTATCAAATACTTTGGAGCTAAGCCATGCAGATAACCGACTACGGCAATTCCTACATTGTCTGGACCAGCAACCGCAACCCCAACGACAACCGCAAACCGGGCCATATGCCCTACCTCAATACGGTGCGCATTTTGTTCGATTCGCGCTGCTGGATAAGCAACGAAGAAACGGGCACTACTGCGGAGTATAATCTGATTTCGCCCTGCCGCACCGAGTGGATGTACCGCGACGACATCTTGTGGATGCAGCCCAACTACGAATTCTCCGGCATCTTTGGCCGGGAGATGACGCTTTTTGGCCACATCAAGAGCGGCGAGGTCAACGCCTATGGCGGCGACTGGCGACTGGCGGCCCCGGTGGCGGAAAAATTTAAGCGCTACGAATTTGCCGTCCGCCACTACCCCCAGGCGCGCCGGCTCGAAAACGACGCCGAAACCTTAGAGGCGACAATGAACTTTGAGCCGATCGTCGCCCGCACCGAGGTGGAAAGCACCGACGGCAAGATGCGGGCGACCATCGAATACCCCATCCGGACGATGAACGCGGCGCTGGACGAAGGGCGGGTGCAGGTGGACACCGGGCCGGTGATCTTCCCGGACTTTGACGCCGAAATCGAGCACGAGATCGAGCGGCTGCACTGGGCCTTTGTGTGTTTTAATACCGACGAGGTGGCAGAATTTGTTTTGCGCGGCCCGACGCCGGTGGAGAACGGCGGGGCGCAGGCCGGCACCTACATCGACTACTCCGAGGTGCGGCGCGTGCCGATAAAGAATGCGTTTTACGCGGCGACGTTGTAACGGGCGCCCGGTCTGAGACGCGGTGTGAAAAGACGCGCCGACTTTACTGGCGCCATTGCCCGCGAATTCTAAAACGCTGCTCAGGCAAATTCGTCCGACTTTTGATTGAAGGTGGTGGGGTAGCCGTTTTGGGTGGGCGGCTTGCCGACGGGGTTGTGCTGGAAGTGGTCGACGCCGCGGGCGGGGTAGACTTCAAAGGTGGGCCACACGCTGAGGTCGCATTTGACCTTGGTGGGCGAGTAGCGGAAGGTGATGCCGGCGCGCATGCGGTCGGACGGGTTGCCGGTGGAGCCGTGGATGAGGTCGTCGTCGTGCAGGGAAATTTCGCCGGCCTTGAGGTCGATGTCGGCGGCCTGGTCTTCGGTAAAGCTGTCGGGGTCCACTTCTTGCCAGAGCACGTATTTGTTTTTTCTGGCCTCGGCCTCGGAGACTTCTTCCCAGCGCGGGCTGTCGGCTATTTCGCGGTGCTCCAAGTCGCCCCAGCGGTGGCTGCCCGGCACCACGCGCATGCAGCCGTTGTCGCGGTCGGTGTCAAAGACGGCCAGCCACACGGTGACGGTGTCGCGTGGCTCCAGCGGCCAGTAGCGCGCGTCCTGGTGCCAGGGCACGGTGGATTCGTCGTGCGGGAATTTGATGAAGAAGCCGCCGGCCCATTGGTTGAAGTTGGGTCCCAGTAGGTCTTCGACGTAGTCGAGGATGGCGGGTGTGCGGCCGAGTTCGTAGAACCAGCGGTTGGCTTTGTGCCAGTTGTTGACGCGGTAGATGTCGACGGTGTCGGGCACCATGTCGACGAATTCCATGAATTGTTTTTGTAGGGTTTTTGTGCTTTGGGGGTCGAGCAGGGGGAGGTTTTTGATGTAGCCTTGGGTGTGGAATTGGTCGACTTCGGTTGCGGTGAGGTGGCGGGCGGTGGTGGGGGTGGTTAGGTCGATCATGGGGTTGCTCCTTGCGGTCTAGTATAAACGGGCGTTTGCCTGGTACGCGAATTGGGGGGGGACCTCGCCGCTCATTCTCGCAGCCCATCCATGGGCT
>CAXGRO010000431.1:0-5357 GCA_964012055.1 uncultured bacterium | reverse complement strand
CGTCGACGACAGCCCGCTCAAGCAGGGGCTCTACAGCCCGGGCATGCACATTCCGGTGTTGCCGTCGACCGCCCTCTACGAGCACCGGCCCGAGTGCGCCGTGGTACTGGCGTGGAATTTTGCCGCCGCCATCATAAAAAACCACGACGCCTTCCGGCGAGAAGGGGGGCACTTTGTGGTGCCCCTTCCCGAAGTGGAGGTACACTGAACTATGCTGGAATTTGCCCTCAGAGAAGACATCGAAGAAATCGTGCGGCGCCTCGGCGAAGCCGCTTACGAGCTGTCGGGGCGCACCGTACTACTAACCGGGGGACGCGGTTTCTTGGGGCGCTACTTCACCGATGTCTTCGCCTTTCTCAACGAATTTGTCCTCGACAAAGCGGTTGAGGTGGTGGTGCTCGACAACCTGATCAGCGCCGGCAAGCAGGGAGCCCAAATACCCAGCATCCCGCACCTGCGCTTTGTCGAGCACGACGTCATCCAACCCTTTGCCTACAACGGGCCGCTGCACTACGTGGTGCACGCCGCCGGCATCGCCAGCCCTTTCTACTACCGCGCCTACCCGCTGCAAACCTTGGAAGTGGCCATAAGCGGCACCAAGAACATGCTGGAACTGGCCACCCGCAACCAGGCGCGCTTCACCTTCTTTTCCAGCAGCGAGGTCTACGGCGACCCCGACCCCAAATACGTGCCCACTCCCGAGAGCTACCGCGGCAACGTGGCCAGCCAGGGGCCGCGCGCCTGCTACGACGAGAGCAAGCGCATTGGCGAAACCCTGTGCTATGTCTTCCACAACACCTTTGGCACCCACACCAACGTCATTCGGCCCTTTAACGTGTACGGGCCGGGCATGCAGGAAACCGACTACCGCGTCTTGCCCAACTTCGCCAGCCGCATCAAGGCGGGAGAGCCGCTCAACGTCTACGGCAGCGGCCAACAGACCCGTACCTTCTGCTACGTCACCGACGCCCTGGTGGGATTTTTACTGGTGATTTTGCGCGGTGTTTCGGGCGAAACCTATAATATCGGCACGCGGCGGCCAGAAGTTTCCATGCGCCAATTAGTCGAGCACATCGAGCGCGTGCTGCAGCGCCCCTTCGACACCCACCTCATCGCCCACCCCGACTCCTACCCGGCCGACGAGCCCAACCGCCGCTGCCCCGACATCCGCAAAGCCCAGCTACACCTCGAATACGAACCCGAAGTGGAGTTGGAGGACGGGCTGCGCCGCTTTTTCGACTGGACCGAAGGCGTCTATGAAGGATAGCACACCCAGATGACCGCCGCGCCCAAACTCAGCGTCCTCATACCCGTGTACAACGAGCAGTACTTTGTTGAACAATTGGTCGACAAAGTGCTGGCGGCACTGCACAACCTCGACATCACCTGCGAGTTAATCATCGTCAACGATTGTTCCAACGACGGCACCCCGGCCATCCTGCAGCGCCTGGCCGAGCGGCACCAGGATCTCATCCGCCTTTTCAACCACGAGGTCAACCAGGGCAAGGGGGCGGCGGTGCGCACCGCCATCCAGCAGGCCAGCAGCGACATCTGCATTGTCCAGGACGCCGACCTCGAGTACGACCCCGGCGACTACCGGCAGCTGATTCAGCCCATTCTCGACGGCGATGCCGACGCCGTCTACGGCTCGCGCTTCTTGCCCAGCGACCGGCGCCGCGTACTCTACTTCTGGCACCGGCTGGGCAACAACCTGCTCACCCTGCTGTCGAATATGTTTACCGACCTCGACCTCACCGACATGGAGACCTGCTACAAGGCGGTCAAAACGCCCATCCTCAAATCCATACCCATCCGCAGCAACGATTTTGGCATTGAGCCCGAGCTCACCGCCAAGCTGGCCAAGCGCGGCTGCCGCATCTACGAGGTGCCCATTTCCTACCGCGGCCGCAGTTACGAGGAGGGCAAGAAAATCGGCTGGCGCGACGGGGTGCGCGCCTTGTGGACCATCTTCTACTTCCGCCTGGTGGACGACGTCTACAAGGAAGGCTACGGGCACGCCATGTTTTACAGCCTGTCGCGCACCCACCGGCTCAACGCCTGGATGGCCGACGTAGTGCGGCCCTGGGTCGGCGACAAGGTGTTGGAGCTGGGTGCCGGCCTGGGCAATGTGACGCTCAAGCTAATGCCGCGCCACCTCTACGTGGCCGCCGACCGAAACGCCACCCGCCTGGATTATTTGCGCACCCGCTTTGGCGCCTATAAATGGATGGAAGTGCGTGCCACCGACCCGGAAGACCCAATCGCCTTCGCAGACCTGCAAGAGAAATTCGACACTGTAATATGCCTCAACAGCCTGGAAAACGCCCAGGACGACCAGCGCATTTTGCAAAATATCTACCAGGCGCTCGTCCCCGGCGGCATCGCGCTGCTGCTGGCGCCGCGCGGGCGCTGGCTCTACGGCCCACTCGACCGCGCCCTGGGGCACCAGCGGCGCTACGGGCGCAGGGAGCTGATAAGTAAATGTTTGGCAGCGGGGTTTGCCCCGCGCTTAGTCGTCCCCTTCAACCGCACCGGCACGCTGCCCTGGCTGCTCAACAGCCTGGTGTTGAGGCGGCAAAAGATCGGCAAGCTGCAATTAAAACTCTTCGACAGTTTTATCTGGCTGTGGCGGCGCATCGACCGCCTCTTGCCGCTGCCCAGCCTCTCGCTCTTTGTGGCAGTGGAAAAGCCTCTGTCCAGCGCCCACGGCTCAGTTGCGGGAAACGAGCCTCTATAGTATCCTTTAACAAAGGCCGGCCCGCCCTCGTTTTATGATCGCCCTGATAAATCCAAATCTAATTGTCCAGCGCAACGATCCCTTTACTACGGGCATCGTCTATATGCCGCTGAGTCTGGCCTACGTCGCCGCCGCGCTCAGGGAGGCGCAAATCCCCTTAGAAGTAATCGACGCCTACGCCCAAAACCCGGCCCAGGCGCGGCGCCGCCAGCAATTTCTGGTCATCGGTCTCACCACAGAGGAAATCCTAGAGCGCATCCCCGCCAACGCCCGGGCCGCCTTCGTCTACGCCATCAACCTGACCAACCACGACGCCACCATGGAAACCGTCGGCGCCATCAAGCGCAGCCGGCCCGACCTGCCCGTCGTCGTTTTGGAGAACACGCAGGCGGTGACCGCCTACGCCCTGCAAAACGTCGCCGAGCAATTTTACCAGACCGGCGCCGACTACGTACTCTGCGGCGAGGGCGACCGGCGCGCCGTGCGCCTGGCGCAGCTCTTACTGGAAAATGCCGGCGCCGAACAGCTGCGCGAACTCGACGGCCTGGGCGCGCCCGATTTCTTCAACCCGCCCCAGGACTTTATCGCCGAACTCGACGACTTGCCCTTTCCGGCCTGGGACCTCTTTCCGCTGGAGAATTACTGGAACCTGCGCTACGCCCACGGGCCGCAGACCACGGCGCGCTACTTGCCGCTGCTCACTTCGCGCGGCTGCCCCTACCCCTGCGAATTCTGTGTCGTGCCCGCCACCAACAGCCAGCGCTGGCGACCGCGCTCGGCGCAAAACGTGGTGGACGAAATCGCCCACTTCGTCGACAAATTCGGCCTGCGTGAATTTCACATAGAAGACCTCGACCCCACCATATCCGACGAGCGCATTCGCGAAATCTGCACCCTTATTATCGAGCGCAAGCTCGACGTCATTTGGAAGATCGCCGCCGGCACTAAAGTGGAAACCATGCGCAGCGAAGAAACCATCGACCTGATGGCCAAAGCCGGCTGTCGCTATATCTCCATTTCGCCCGAAACCGGCTCGCCGCGCCTGCTCAAGCAAATGCGCAAGCCGTTTAAACTCGACCACGCCGTCAAGCTGGTGAAGCGCATGAACCAGGTGGGCATCCGCAGCCAGGCCTGTTTTGTCCTGGGTTTTCCCGGCGAAACCGACGAAGACCGGCAGCTCACCTGGAACTTGGTGCGCGACCTGACGCGCCAGGGGGTGGACGAAATCGCCCTGTTCATCATCACGCCGGTGCCCGGGTCGGGCATCTTTTCGCACTACAGCGGTTACGAATCGCTGTCGCAGCTCAATTTCACTCCCACCTGGCGCGACGATTACGCCCGCCTGGCCCAGTTCCGCCTGCGCCTCTACCGCCGCTTTTTGCTGTGGAAAATGCGCTACCACTCCGCCAAAATACTGCGCCAGCCCTTTAAATTTTTCTCGCGCCGCTTTGAAACCAAAATGGAAATGGTGCCCTATCGGGCGTTTAAATTAAAATGGCTCGACTTGCGCGCGGCCAGGAGTTAGGCTCTGTGGATTTTGCCCTCGAAGAGCCCGACTGCCCCCTGTGCGGGGCGCGCCACTACAGCGTATTGCAGCCGGCCAAATACGCCGGCGACGTCAGCGAAGAGAGCCTGCGCCAGGCGTTTTCGGCTTCCAGTGACCACATGCTGATGGACCAATTGGTGCAGTGCGATGACTGCGCCCTGGTCTACCTCAACCCCCGCATTCCACAAAACATCATTCTGGACGGCTACAAAGACGCCGTCGACCCCACCTTTATCCGCCAAAACGAACAGCGCATCAAAACCTTTAAACGTAGCCTGCAAGGGCTGGCGGCCCGCTACCGCCTCCAGGCCGGCGCCGACACCCACATCCTCGACGTGGGCTGCGCCGGCGGCGCCTTTCCCAAAGCGGCGGCGGACCTGGGTTATACGGTCGTCGGCGTCGAGCCCAGCGCTTGGCTCGCCGAGCAAGGGCGCCGGGCCTACGGTTTGGACATTCGCGCTGGCGTTTTGGCCGATCAAGACTTTGCCGACGCCAGCTTCGACCTAGTGACGCTGTGGGACGTGATCGAACACCTCACGACGCCACACGAAGTGATCGACGACATCCGCCGCCTGCTCAAAGACAACGGCCTGCTGGTGGTCAACTATCCCGACTACGGTAGCCTCATGCGCCGCCTGCTGGGCGCCAAGTGGCCCTTTTTTCTCAGCGTCCACCTGATCTACTTCACCCCCCACACCATAAGGCGCTTTCTCGAAGCACGCGGTTTTGCCGTGGCCGAAGTGCGGCCGTTCTGGCAAACGCTCGAACTGGGTTACGCCCTGGAGCGCGGCGCCGCCTATTTTGGCGCCGTCGGCCTGCTGGCCAAAGCGATCCGCCTGCTGGGGTTGCAGCGCCTGCCGCTCAGGTACAATATGGGGCAGTCTTTCCTGGTGGCGCGCAAAACGACATGATACTTTCCGCCGCCATAAAGGCCGTCATCTTCGACATGGACGGGGTGTTGTGGATTTCACAGCCGGCGCACCAGGCCGCCTACCAGGAAACATTTGGAGCGGCAGGCATCGCGCAATTCGATTACTC
This sequence comes from uncultured bacterium, assembly GCA_964012055.1. Lineage (GTDB taxonomy): Bacteria > Latescibacterota > UBA2968 > UBA8231 > UBA8231 > CAXGRO01. The sequence goes on along the minus strand of CAXGRO010000431.1, from coordinate 36 downwards.
CGCCATCGCCGGCCGCCGCACCGACGAGGCCATCGC
>CAXGRO010000430.1:0-5370 GCA_964012055.1 uncultured bacterium | reverse complement strand
CAGCATACAGGACTTTTATTTTAGATCTTTGTCTGAGGAACTATATCTACGCTAGAATTACTGGCACTTAGCTATAAAAAGGACGCTTCCTAGCAGCAATACTGTGGACACTTTTTGTAAGTCATTGATAAATAACGGCTTAGGTAAATAGATATTGAAATTTATAACTTGTTGATAAATAATCACTTACGAATTTCAACCTTACAAAAATCCGCTCAAAATCGAAAAAGTGTCCACAGTATTGAGCAGGAAAGGCCGTTTCCAATGTTCAATCTTTTCTGTAGCTTTAGCAAACAGCCCGATCACTGCACTTAACGCAGTAAACAATCCACATGTTCCCAGGCGGGTCTGGGTGGGGTGCGGCGGGCGGCGACGAAACTCGGCCCTTTGGGCCTCAGATAGTCGTCGCTGCCTGCCGCACCCCACCCAGACCCGCCACTAGTACACACCGAGCATCAGAACGCCCCATAAAATACGCCATATTCCTCTTCTAACCAACACATGTCGACCACCCTAATCAAAGCTTCCGTGCGCCACCTAGTCGGTTACGTGCTGCGCTCCGGCAACCTGGGGGGAGGAGTATTTACCTCCAGCGACCGGCTCGTCGAAGGGACGCGAGGGCACCAGAAAGTGCAGCAGATGCGGCCGGCCGATTACCAGATGGAAGTGCCCGTCTCCTACCTGGTTGAAACCGAGGACCTCGCCCTGGAAATCAGCGGGCGCATCGACGGAGTGCTAGCCAATGAGAGCGGCGTACTGATCGAAGAAATCAAAACCACCTACGGCGAACTCGATCCCGAACAACCCGACAACCCGATGCACTGGGCGCAGGCCAAAACCTACGCCTTTATGGTGGCGGCGCAGAACGACCTGGAGTCGATCGACGTGCAGCTCACCTACGTGCAATTGGACACCTGGGAGTTGCAGGAAGATCGCCGCACCTTTGACGTAGAGGAGTTGGCCCGCTTTTTTGGCGACCTGGTGGCGCGCTACCTGCGCTGGGCGCGGGCCTACCACCAGTGGTGCGCGGCGCGCGACGAGTCCATTACAGCGCTGGAATTTCCCTACCCCAAGTACCGCCCGGGGCAACGGCCGCTGGCGGTGGCCACCTACCGCGCCGTCGAAAACCAGGGGCGGCTTTTTGCCCAGGCGCCCACCGGCATCGGCAAGACCATTTCGGCGCTCTTTCCCGCCATCAAAGCCATGGGCGAGGGGCACGTTGAGAAGATCTTCTACCTGACGGCTAAAACCGTGGGGCGCACCGTGGCCGAAAAAGCGCTGGACGATTTGCGCGCCGGCGGACTCAAGTTTAAAAGCCTGACGCTGACGGCACGCGACAAAATTTGTTTTAAACCCAACGGCGGCGATTCCTGCGACCCGGAGCAGTGCGAATTTGCCATCGGGTATTTCGACCGCGTCAACGATGCACTCGAAGACATCTTTGCGGAAGACGCCCTAACGCGCGGCGCCATTGAAGAGAAGGCCATGCAGCACCGGGTTTGCCCTTTTGAATTTTCGCTCGACTTGTCGCTGTGGGTCGACGCCGTCATTTGCGACTACAACTACGTTTTTGACCCGCGCGCCTACCTCAAGCGTTTTTTTCAAGACAACGCCGGCAATTACGCCTTTCTCATCGACGAGGCGCACAATCTGGTAGACCGGGCGCGGGAAATGTTTTCGGCCGAGCTCTACAAAACGCAGGTCCAGAGCTTGCGGCGCGTCGTCGCCAAAGACCACGCCAAGTTGGGCAAACGGCTGGACGAGATCGACAAATACTTTAAAAAGATGCGCAAACAGTGCGACGGCGACGACCAGGCCTGGATAGACCAAAACCTGCCCCGCGACTTGCTGTCACCGCTGGAAAAATTCACCCGCGAAGCCGAGGACGTGCTCAAGCGCAACCAGCCCTCGCCCTACTTTGAGGACCTGGTGGAACTCTACTTTGACGTTCTGGGTTTTTTGCGCATTGCCGAGCTCTACGACGACCACTACACCACCTACGCCGAAAAAATCGGCAAGGACGTGCGCCTCAAACTGTTCTGCATCGACCCCTCCGAGCAAATTCGCGAGGCGCTCAAGCGCGGCACCTCGGCCACCTTCTTCTCGGCCACGCTGACACCGCTCGATTATTTCCGCGATATTTTGGGCGGCGAGGAAGGCGATAAATTGCTGATGTTCGAATCGCCCTTCCCGCGCCACAACTTACAATTGCTGGTGGCCGACCACATAGGCACCACCTACAAACAGCGCGAGCACACCTACGACCAAGTGGCCGGGGCCATTGCCGCGACCACCGCCCAGCGGCCGGGCAATTATCTGGCCTTCTTTCCGTCGTACCGCTACATGGAAGAAGTGGCCGAGTGTTTTGTCGCCGCCTACCCACAGGTGCAGATCCTGGTGCAAGAGACGGGCATGTCCGAGCCCGAGCGCGAAGCTTTTTTGGCCGAGTTCGAAACCGAGCGCCGGGAGACGCTGGTGGGTTTTGCCGTAATGGGCGGGATTTTTGGCGAGGGCATCGACCTGGTGGGCGAGCGCCTGGTGGGCGCCGTAATCGTCGGCGTAGGCCTGCCGCAAATCTGCCTGGAGCGCAATTTGATCCGCGCCTATTTTGACGCGCACGACATCGATGGCTTCAACTACTCCTACACTTTTCCGGGCATGAACCGCGTGCTACAGGCGGCCGGGCGCGTCATCCGCTCTGCCGAAGACCGCGGCGTGGTATTGCTCATCGACCAGCGCTTTGGGCAGAGCCGTTACCAGCGTTTGTTTCCGCCCGGCTGGCACCCGGCACACCCGGCGCGCAGCCCCGAGCAGGTCGGGCGGGCGGTGGAGGAGTTTTGGAAGTAGGAACTGACTCGCCTTAGGAAACCGCCAGGTCGACAATGCGTTGGGCTTCCCTCCTGCCGCTGAGCAAGGCCCCGTGCACGGTGCCGGGGTACTGCCTGCTGGTCGCCTCCCCGGCAAAGAAGAGGCGGTCTTCCACCGACGTCGCAAGCGCATCGTAGTCGGCCATAGCGGCACCGGGCGGGACGTGGGAATAGGCCCCGCGGGCAAAGGGGTCCCCGTGCCACCTGGTCGAAACAGCAGCAACGGGCGGCGCAATATCGCCGCCAAACGTGTGGCGCAAATCGAACATGAGACGCTCGACGACCTCCCCTTCCGGAAGCCGCTCCATATCGCGAGCCTGCGCCCCACTGCTCAGCGCCAGTAGTACGGGCTGGTCGCTATACACCGCCATATTCCACCACTCCACAACCGCTTCATCGCCCTCTGCCAGGCGCCCCATGTAGTGGGGCCACTCGGGCCAAAAGCGCTCCTCAAAGCGCAGGGCAATTTTATTCATCGTACCCATTTGCAAACGCCGGATGGCGTCCTGCTTGGCAGGGGGCAACGCCGGTGAGAATTCCACATCGCCGTTCTGCAACACCCCCAAAGGCAAAGTAACGACGGCGCGGCTCGCCCTAACCGAACCCTGGTCAGTAATAATTTCTACCCCGTCGGCGCCACAATCGATGCGCCGAACAATATAATTCAGTCTGATGTCCAGTCCCGCAGCTAGCTGTGCGGCAATCTGATCGTACCCCCCCGGAAAAACGACGTCGGGGCCGTTAAAGGATTCGTCCTCGCCAAACGCCTGCAGGGAAAGCCCGTCCAAGTCGACGCCCAATTGAACGCCGATCTCCGAGGCCAGACGCCAGTTGATGCCGCGCCCTAGCACCCCGCCCAAATCGCCCGCCGCCAGCAGCTCGGCCAGCACCGCGCCTACGCTACGGTCGCCAAGAGCCTCTTTCTTGCATTTCATCAAAGCGCCGAAAATTTCTTCGACCTGCGCCTCTACCTCATCCATCTCCTGGTCGTTGAGCAAGCGGCCGTCCACATCGTAGAGGGCGAGCGCGGCAAAGCGGGTGCGCGCCGTCTGGATGCCGCCGTCCCGCACCAGGTCCATCAGCGGGTTGCGGCTGATGCCGTGGATCCACGCCGCCCCCAGATCCACCGGCACCTCCAGCGACCGGTCGGTCCAAATGCGGCCCCCAATGCGGCCCCGCCCCTCCAGCACCACGACGCCAAACCCCTCGCCCGCCAAGCGCCGGGCCGCGGCCAACCCGGCGATGCCGGCCCCCACTACTGCGGTGTACTCTTTCAAGGTAAATTGTTGATAAAACCGCGCAGCTCGTCGCGGCTCAGCGTCGCCACCCCCAACTTCCGAGCGACCACCGCGGCGGCGTCGTTGGCCAGCGAGGCGGATTGGCGCAAATCGAGCCCCAGGGCAAACCCCAGGGCCATGCCCACACGCACGGTATCGCCGCACCCCACCGTATCGACCGCTTCCACCTCGTTGCCCGGGGCGTGAAAAAAAGCATTCCCATCAAATCCGCAAATGCCCCTCTTGCCCAGAGTGACGGCCAGGTTGTCGCAGGCCAACGACTCGTAGAGCTTGCATACCTCGGCTTCCATGTCGTCGATCTGCTTAAAACCGGGCTGCAACACTTCGGCCTCCACGTTATTGGGGGCAATGATATTGGCGCCGCTAAAATAGGAGCGGTTGGGTGGTTTAAAATCGACGATGACGGGTATGGACCGATCCCGACAAACGTCGATAAAAACGCGGGCATTGGCGGCGGTAAAAAAACCCTTGTCGTAGTCGCTCAATATCACCGCGTCGGCGCCGTGCACGTGCCGCGTGAACGACTCGCTAATGCGTTGGGCAATATCGCCGCCCACCTCGTCCGTCGCTTCGTCGTCGCGGCGCAAGATGTAGTCGTCGTCTATGTAGAGGCGGGTCTTGGTGGTCGTCGGCCGCGACGGATCGGCGATAAAGGTGTGCATGATGCCCAGTTCATCGGCCAAATTCTGCAGCACGACGCGGTTGCCATCTTGTCCGCAAACGCTAATGAACGAGGTAGCCACATCCAGGGCCGCCAGGTTGGCGGCCACGTTGCCGGCCCCGCCCAGCGTTTTGACCGAATTGTGCGCTTTGTAGACCAGCGTCCCGGCTTTTTCGGGCGAAGGGCGGCTTTCGTTGGAATGGCAGAAATCAAAAATGTCCAGCATGATATCGCCGAGCACCAAGATGTGGAGATCGGCGAATTTATCTAGGGCGCCTAATTTAATATCCCTCATACAGGCATTTGTACATTTTTAACTGGTGAAGATGATCTGTTAGCGAATATAGGTGTTTACCTGAGGCGACGCACATGTACCAGACGATTAGAGATTGGCCGCCAACGGCGGCGCCGTTTCAGGAAGAGCGCTTGTTTTTCCTCTTTTGCAACCGCGCGATGATCTTCTCCACCACTTCCGCCCCCCTGGTCTTGGCACCGATCTCCTGGTAGAGAATGCGCGCCTGCTGCAGCGCTTCCAGCGCCTGGT
>CAXGRO010000429.1:0-5378 GCA_964012055.1 uncultured bacterium | reverse complement strand
TCAGCAACCGCATCCTAACTCTGGATGTGGACACATAGATGGGGGCAGGTCACTCGAACACAGCCTGATCTCCCCTTTCTGACATCCCCAGGCAATCCTAATGGAATCGAACTCACCGATTGAACATATCATATTCGCGCTGCTCTTACTTGGAGGTTTGGGGTTTGGGGGATGGTACACTTTGCAGAAACCCCACCGGAAAAAGCGGCGATTGGATTTCATCGCACGCTACCGCTTCAATGAATCCTTGCGCGCCAAGATCGCTGGGGACCTGCCAACTATTTCAGCCGCTGACATCGACCGCGTTTTAGAAGGGCTGCGCCAGTTTTTTACCATAGCCCATTACGCGGGCGACCAGCACATCAGCATGCCCTCCAAAGTCGTCGACGTGGCGTGGCATCACTTTATCTTGCACAGCATTGATTACAGCGCTTTCTGTAAACAGGCGTTTGGTCAATTCTACAATCACACGCCATCTTCTCCTATTCAGAACGCGGAAGATATACAGGTGGAGCTTAAGCGCACCTGGACTATCGCGTGCATGCTCGAAAACGTCGACCCGAAATACCCGACGCGCATTCCGCTCCTCTACCAACTCGATGCGCTCCTCAACATAGAAGACGGGCACTACTACGAACTGATTGACGAAAAGGTTCGCTACGGGAAATCGCATAGAGAAGTCGAGCAAGCACTAAACCCAGCGGGCGGGCACGTTACACTTTGCGGTGGATATCTTTATAGCTGCGGCGGGGGTACCGGAGGCTGGGGCGGTGGCGGTGGCTGCGGTGGCGGTGGCTGCGGTGGCGGTGGCTGCGGTGGTGGCGGTGGTGGCGGTGGTGATGGCGGGTAATAGGAGTAAGCGTACTAATCCACCCAGGGCAAAGGCCCCTCGAACACGGCCTGATCGCCCCTATCGGACATCCCCAGCCAATTCTTGGCCACGAAGATCAGGATCGGCACCTTCCCCTGTAGCCCCAGCTCGAACAGCTTCTGCCGCAGCGCCATCCGTCCGCACTCTCTTTTTTGCCGGAAATAGTCGTCAAAAGTCATCTTCTTCTCGCGTTTTACCGCGCGCTCCACAATCCGAACGCACTCAGGGGGGCCTCAAACCAAACCAATGCCGCAGGAAGCGATGAAATTGGGGTGGCTCTGGCCGAACTCACGGAGAAAACCTTACTGACGCTTGTGCTACCACCGCATCGCCGGTCGCCGCGCCAAGACCCACCGTCGGTCCTTTCCTCGGATGTTAGCCACCTGTACTGCTGAGCCTCTAACTGGTCCAGCCCTCGTCCTCTACCCGCCTCCCCTCCGTGGCGAAGTCTTCGTCGATGTTGCGCAGTTCCCCCCTCGGCAATACACGCGCGCCCGTAAGTCATTCGGCTGACCAGACTTTTAGTGATTCTGGTACTACCCTTGATTTTTCTATACTGTGGGAGGTATACTTTTAAGCTCTCTGGAAAATCACTCTCAAGAAAGGAGTTTATGAAAAATACGTCAAACTACAAGCCAAATTGTCTTGACTGAAGATTTTGATCTCAGTTATTTTATTTGTCTATTTTTCTCACATTGCCGAAGCGCGCGATCTTTATTTGTTACTGCGAAGAGTGTTGTATTAATGATACCCCAAAAAACGGGGCGCATACAGCGGCACAAAACGGGGCCGGTGCCCGGAAGACTCGGCGCCAGAGTGACATTATTGCGAGAAACGTTTGGATTACTGCTGGTAGTGGGTGTCGTCGTTGACTGTAGTGGGGATAACCGCAGCCTGACTATGCGCAACACTGGGGACTCGAATGGCCGTTAACGGAAGGGATAAATAATGAGTATGATCGTGGTCTTCATCGTTATTCATCTGTTATGTCACGACTCTGATTCAGAGGCGAAAAGCTCTCCAACGATCAATTCCAAACAAGACCTCCTTAATGATAAAGTCGTACGTGGAAGCCAGTTAAATCAACAACCGAAAGGACCTTCAAGATTCGGGCTTTCGTACCTAACAGACGCAACGCGTGTCCAGGATCTGGGGAAAACGATTAGCGGGAAAAAAGCCACAGGAAACCAAAACCCCTATTCAAAAAGCACAATGGACCACCTGGCTGAACGGATATTAAAGAAGCTACCAGGCCAGCAATCGGCACCATCAGCCTCCGTTATAGGAAAGCAAGTGGGAAATCAGACCGAGTCCCCGTTTGATATTTATGGAACATGGGAAGCCACCGCTACCGTCGAGGACATGACCCACTCAAATTGCTTCCAAGGCGACGAATATACGGACCCCTGCGCGACCTGCGGTTATTATGCTTTGGAAGAAGAGGCGCAAGGCCCCTACGATTGCGTCACCTGCCCGGACGGTTACGAGATCGATGTTGATTTTTCCGATTGCACCGGGTACTGTGTTCCGGTTGGTACAGCCGGCGAGCCTCTTTCAAATTCCACGTGCGAGGTTCCATCAGGTGAAACGGTGACCTTGACAAACTTCGGGGCCGACGGTGAGTTGATTATTAATTCTTTTCAAGATGAAGACGGATTATCTATAATCGTCGGCGGGACCTACTCCGTAGAGACCGATAGAATTATTGCCTCGTCCGATCATGGATATGTTTACGCTGAAAACCAATTGTTTTTAGTAATGACGGATATATCCTCGTTCTCCGGAAACGACGAATTCTTTTTCTCGGACGATTCTTTGCTCTTAGTAGACTCAGACCAAACCGGAGAATTCAATGAAACAAATACTCCCTCAACGCTTTTCAACCGGTCCACTCGAACCGTTATTTTGCCTCCGGTATTGACACCTGTAGTAGAACCAGCCGTTTTGATTAGCACCTGGGAGATGTCAGCTTATTCCCTTTTTTTCTGGGAGGGTGAAACCGAAATATCTATAGAGCAAATAGAATATAAATCTGACGGAACGGTAGTGTCTTACTCGGAACAAATTGACCACAAACGATACGCCGTGGGAAGGTACGAATTGGTAGGCAGCACACTCACAGGGGTATGGGAAAAGGTTTTTGAAACAGGTTCCGAATTCGGTGAAGGTTGGGTTCCCATTTCGTCCGAAGAAGACGAATTTACGAACCAGGTATTTGTTATCGGTGACGAATATATGGTTCAAGTAGACGAGGAATTTTCTCAATTTTTTGGCTTCAATGTGGGCCAGGTATGGACTCCTGGGAAAGAGCCGATTATAACTCCAGACGGGATCGACGAATCTGCTGCAGATCCTTCTGACTTTTTTGGCCATGACGATTTGTGGGAGGAGGACCTCTACTTTGAATCGTTTATAGAAGAGCTAATAATTGAGTTCGATTTCAATGGAGATTCTATCGTATCCCCTCAGGATATGAGTTTGGCGATGGAATTAGAATGGAACGAAATGTCGGTCTTTGACGAAAATAATGACGGCGCACTCGACTTCAATGAATTCGCAGCGTGGGGGGGACGCGCTCTTGCTGAGGAGTTCGAAGAAAACACCTACTCAAATTGCTTCTCGGGCGACGGAGAATTTGGGGCCTGCGCGACTTGCGGATATTATGAACGCCAAGTGCACGCACAAGGCGACTACGATTGCGTCAGTTGCCCCGACGGCTACGAAATCGATGTTCATTGGTTCGATTGCACTGGATACTGTGTTCCTGTCGGAACTGCAAGCGAACCTTTGTCGGAATCCGATTGTGAATCTCCGACGCCTTCCGATGGTGAGGATTGGTCATCCTACTTTCTACGCGTCAATGGGGAATTAGATTACGGAGTCGAGAACCAGATCCAGATGGAGGACATGGACGTCAATGGGAATGGTTCGATAGATGAAAATGAAGTGATGGCTCTCGCGGAGTGGTTTTGGGAGGACCTGGTATCTTACGACGCAAACAATGACGGTGTGATTGATTCACGGGATTTTGTGGGGCTTGAGAGTCGGGCAGATACGACGGCAATTGCGCAAGCAGAAGAACTGCCAACGGCAACGGGCTATCAGCTGAACCAGAATTACCCAAATCCATTTAATGGCAGCACCTCAATTCATTTTACCCTGCCAAAAACACAACGGGTCGAGATCCATCTTTTCAACTTACTGGGTCAAAACGTGGCGAAAATAACCGACGCAATCTACAGCGTGGGGCATCACCAAGTGACGTGGGACAAAGCGGGAATAACTTCTGGATGCTACATATACCGGTTGACAACAGAAGACTTCGAGTTGTCACGCAAGATGGTAGTTTTGGAATAATACTTAAAATTATACAAAGCAACGTTAGGACCGATATGGGTAAGTGATGGTGGGTAATAGGAGTATTGGAAAGAAGTCGTGTGAAAGAAGGAAAATAACCCCGAAAATACTTATTGTTTGAGGATGAATGAAGTAGTTTTGGTTTGTATCTTTTGAGAAGAAGACATGTCAGCAACCTATAGAACTGGTAGAGATCGGCCATGACCAGGAAACTGTTTCTCGTACTGGCACTGCTCGCTATCACCTGCACCTACTCATCCGCCTTCGACCGGGAACTCGGCATCGGAGTGGGCCTCGGCACCCTGGGTATCGGGCTTGAAGTAGCCACACCGGTGGCCGAGAAACTCAACGTCAGGGGCATCCTCAGCGGTGCCACCATCACCTATAGCGACATTGTGGACGGGGACGAATTCGATTTGGACCTGACCATCATCGCCCTGGGCGCCGTGGCCGACTACCACGTGTTCGATGGCGGTTTCCGGCTGTCCGGGGGGTTGCTGACCAACGGGAGCGGGGTCGATATGTCGGACAAACCAGGAGATATTGGAAATGAATGGGAAATCAACGACGTTTACTATAATGCGGATGAGGTCGGCGCCTTCCACGGCGAGCTGTCGTTCAGCGGTCTGGCCCCTACATCGGCATCGGGTGGGGCAACATGGTGGGTGAGGACAAGAAACTGGGGTTGATGCTCGACCTGGGCACCATGCTTATAAGCCCTCCGAGCGTCAAATTTTTCACGGATTTCGAGCTGCCGGACCCGGTGGCACAAGCGGAGTTGGAAGCAAATTTGAACGAGGAGGCGACGGCTCTGGAGGACGACATGGAGGGCCATGCCGCCTGGCCGGTGATCCGACTGGCCGTTGCCTACAAGATTTTCTGAACGCAGGCACCGCACAGACGGGCTGTCTCGTCACCTGGTAAGAAATCCGCAGCTCGACACCTGCCGTTTGGAATATCGCTGGTTCGGGCTGGAACAGCGACAAGGTGCGCCGATTGTGCGTTTTGTCGGTGGCCAACAGCGGTAACCTGGCTGTTTCCAGACAAGTCTTTAATCCACCCAGGGTAGAGGGCCGTCGAAAGCGGCCTGATCGCCCCTATCTGACATCCCCAGCCAGTTCTTGGCCACGAAGATCAGGATCGGCACCTT
>CAXGRO010000428.1:0-5379 GCA_964012055.1 uncultured bacterium | reverse complement strand
GACTACGACAACGACGGGCGGCTGGATTTGTATATTTCGCGGCTTGCGGCAGACCAACCCAATATGCTTTTGCGCAACGCGGGCGAGATTTCTGGTCGCTGGCGTTTTGAGGACGTGTCGGCCGCCGCCGGTGTGCCCGGCCCCGCCCATAGTTTTCCAACCTGGTTCTGGGACTACGACAACGACGGCTGGCAGGACATTTTCGTCGCCGGCTTCAAAGGCGGGGCCGCGGACGTGGCAGCCGATTATCTGGAGCTGCCGCACGGTGCCGAAAAACCGCGTCTCTATCGCAACAACGGCGACGGTACTTTTGCCGACGTTACTCGGCGTGCCCAACTCGACCGGGCGCTGATCAGCATGGGTAGCAATTTTGGCGATTTAGACAACGATGGTTATCTGGATTTTTACATCGGAACAGGCGATCCGAATCTGGCCTCGCTCATGCCCAACCGCATGTTCCGCAACGCCGTGGGCGAATTCTTTCAAGATGTCACTACGTCCGGCGGATTCGGGCATTTGCAAAAGGGCCATGCCGTGGCCTTTGGCGACATCGACCACGATGGCGACCAGGACGTTTTTGCGGTCATGGGCGGGGCCTACAGCGGCGATGTATACGCCAACGCGCTCTTTGAAAATCCGGGCCACGATAACCACTGGATTAAGTTAAAATTAGAGGGGGTCAGTTCCAATCGCGCCGCCATCGGGGCGCGCATAAAGGTGCGCGTTCGCACAGCGCACGGCCGCCGCGATATACACGCTGTGGTGACGAGTGGTGGCAGTTTTGGCGCTTCTAGCATGCGGCAAGAAATAGGCATAGGTCGGGCGACGGGCATTGAGGCCATTGAAATTTTCTGGCCCGCCAGTGGTGAGTTACAGATCTTCGAAGATGTCGAAATTGATCAGGTGCTGTACATTCGCGAGGGCGATTCGTCCCCCACTAGCCGCGCCTTTGCCGCTTTTGATTTGTCACCGGATGGCGAGATGAGCAAACCAGAACATGCGCACCACGATCCCAATTAATAGAAAGTCAATCTCCAATGTCTTTGTCCAATAACCGAAAATTTCCAAATGGATGTTGTCGGCGCGTCGCCTTGATCGTCTTTGCCGCCCTGTTGTGCCAGATTATAGAACTCTCTGGACAGGAATCGGGCTCGGGTGAAGATTACCTTATATTGGGGCAGCGCTTGGCAAAAAGCGGCGACTTGACGGGGGCTGAGCGGGCGTATAAGAGGGCACTGGAAAGCAATGCAAACGACATTCGGGCGCGTGACGCCCTAGGTTTTTTATACGCCATGCAGAAACGCTATGAGGTGGCGCAGGAAGAATTCGAAAAGGCGCTACATATCAACCCAGATTACGTCCCTTCTCTCTACAAACTGGGCAAACTCCACTTCGTCTTAAAAGAATATGACGAGGCGAGGGCGGCCTACGAGAAAGTGGTAGAACTCGAACCAAAATACTTTCCCGCGCACCATGGCCTCGGCATTATCTACTCGCAGGCGCAAAACAAGCAACGCGCCGCGGCGAGCTTTAAGGCCTCCGTTGCTATTCGGCCCAACTACGGCCCGTCGCGCTACCGCCTTGGAGCGATTTATCTGGAAGAGCAAGAATATTCTAAAGCTATAGAGGAATTGACCCTGGCGGCAAAATACGTAACCAGAGAGCCCGAGATTTACTCTGTTCTGGGCAATGCCTACATGGCCATAGGCAAACTCCCCGAAGCGATAGTGGCTTTTGGTAAAACCTTGGAACTGGATAGCGATAGGGCAGACGTCTACAACAGGTTGGGGTTGGCCTATACAGAGCAGTCCTACGCCCTCTTAGGCGCCGTGATGGCAGATCAGGACAAGCTGGCTGCGGCCGTCGAACACCACCTATTGGCGGTGCAATTGGAACCCAATAACGGTTGGTTTCAGCACAATTTGGGCATGGCCTACGAACGCCAGCGGCAATACGATAAAGCGGCTCAACAGTACAGAAAGACGGTTGCGATAGATCCCGATATAGCGCAGACCCGCTATCGTCTTGGATTGATTTACGTGCGCCGCAAGAAATACGACGAGGCCGTTGAAGAATACGGCCAGGCCATTCTCCTGGCGCCCGAAAACTCGGTTTTCCACTATGCGTTGGGAGCGGCATATGCCAAGATGGGCAGAGCTGAAGAGGCGATTGAGAAATACCGCAAAGCCATTGAACTGGACTACTACAATAGGGAAGCGCATTTTGGCCTCGCCAACGCCTATTTGAAACAGGGTAAACAGGGTGAGGGCAAGAAGGAAATGGAGATTTTCAAAAGACAGGGTGAGGGCAATATTGAAGATCTGGAACAGCGGGTCGTCCTGGTGCCCGACAATGCAGAGTTCCACTACGATTTGGCCGCGTTTTATGCACAGCAGGGGCGCCATATCAATGCTATTGGCTCCTACAAACGCGCCATTGGTCTCGATCCACACAATGCGGAATACCACCGCCGGTTGCGGGTGTCTTATCTGGCGGTAGACAGGCATGGAGATGCGGAGAGAGAATTGGAGATTATTGAGAAATTGGAAAGTGCGAGTGGAGAATAAAGATGTTTATTGGGGGCGCACTTGTGGCGCGATGTCAGTGGTAGTCAGATTAATTAACTGGCTTTCGACTCTGCGGTTGGTGGGGATGGGGGCGTTGGTGTGGTGCGTCGCTTGCGGGAATCCAGAGATAACAGTGCAATTGCCCAACGACGCGAGCATGGAGTTCGTGTGGATAGAACCGGGTAAATTTACTATGGGGGCGGTGGGCTGGATGTTTGAGAAAGGTGGGTGGGAAGGGCCGCGACGCGAAGTGCAGATCAGCAAGGGGTTTTTCCTGGGCAAGTACGAAATTACACAGGCGCAATGGCAGGCGGTAATGGGAACGGCGCCGTGGACCGGCAAGGACGGGGTTGTCGCCAAGCCGGATCATCCGGCGGTTTACATTTCGTGGAACGATATGCAGGAATTTATGCGGCGCGTCAATCTGGCGGCCGGGGAGGACCTGTACCGCTTGCCGACGGAGGCCGAGTGGGAATACGCCTGCCGCGCCGGCACCACGACGCGTTGGTCCTTTGGCGAGGATGAGAGCGATTTGGGGGACTACGCCTGGTACGACAAGAATACAGTAGAACCGGGTATGAAATACGCCCAGCCCGTTGGCAAAAAGTCGCCCAACCCGTGGGGCCTCTACGATATACACGGCAATGTGTGGGAGTGGGTTTCCGACTGGCACAGCGGCCCCTATCCCAACGCCAGCCAAATAGACCCCACCGGTGGTCCAGAGGCCGAGCGGCGTGTAATGCGGGGCGGCGGTTTTCTCAACCACGCCGGCAATCTGCGCTCGGCCAAACGCTTCGGCTACGAACCTTCCCTCCGATACCCCGGCATCGGCGCCCGCCTGTTGCGGACAAAGCAGTAGATGGCCAGTATGGTTAAATCAGAGGTACTCATCGCGCGCCTTGGACTCTTTCTGCTGCTCCCAGTGATAGCTTTCTCCCAATTTACCGACCAAACTAAGGCCGCTGGCGTGGCCTTCCACTACGTGTCCAGCGGCGCCGACAAACGTCATATTGTAGAAGCTATAGGCGGCGGCGCGGCGTTTTTTGACTACGATAACGACGGCGACCTGGACCTCTACGCGGTCAACGGTGCCACCGTTGCAACCTACCGGGATAAATCGGGGCCGGGCAATGTTATGTACGCCAACCGGGGCGACGGCACGTTTGCAGATGTTTCAAAGGAAGCTGCTGTGGACGATGCCGGGTGGGGCATGGGCTGCACCGTGGGCGATGTGGACGGCGACGGCTATCGCGACCTCTACGTGACCAATTACGGCCCCAATGTGCTGTACCGCAACGGGGGCGACGGACGCTTTCAAGAACTGAAAAATGCGGCGCTGGCCGGCGAAGACTTTAGCGCGAGTGCGGCGTTTTTTGACTACGATAACGACGGCGATTTGGATCTCTACGTGGTAAATTACGTGGTCTACGACACCGACTCGCCTCCCACCAAGCCCTGCAATTACATGGGGGCGATCAGCATCTACTGCGGACCCAGGGGACTGCCCGGTGCCCCCGATCGGCTTTACCGCAACGACGGAAACTACGCCTTTGCCGACGTGACGCGCCCCTCCGGCATTGAATGGGCCAACCGCTACTACGGGTTGGGCGTGGTGCCGGCCGATTACGATCGCGACGGTGATATCGACCTCTTTGTGGCTAATGACAACAGCCCCAATTTGCTTTTTCGCAACCAGAGCGACAACACCTTTAAGGAAGTTGGGTTGCAGGCCGGCGTGGCCTATAACGCTGACGGCAGGGAAGAGGCGGGCATGGGTATTTGCGCCGGCGACTACGACAACGACAGCGACCTAGATCTGTACCTCACCCATTTCCATCGGGAGAGCAATACGCTGTATCGATACGACGGGCAGGGGCAATATGTCGACTTCACTTCCAGCGCTGGCCTGGAGCAGTCGACGCTGGGCAAGTTGGGCTGGGGCACGCAGTTTTTCGATTACGACCGCGACGGCGATTTGGACCTCTTTGTCGCCAACGGACACGTCTATCCGCAGGTGGACGGCGCAGCGCTGGGCACTTCCTACCGGCAAGAAAACCAGTTGTTGCGCAACGACGGGGTCGCCGGATTTGTTGACGTTTCGGCGCAAGCCGGCCCTGGACTGGCGGTGGCCGAAGTGAGTCGCGGCGCCGCTTTTGGCGATTACGACAACGACGGCGATGGCGATGTTTTTGTGGTCAATTTGGACACTGTGGCAACGCTGCTGCGCAACGATTTTACCGGCGGCAATGGGCTGGCGGTGCAGCTTTTGAGTGGCGATGGTAAAAGCGATGTTGTGGGTGCCAGAATCCGTCTTGTGGCCGCAGGTGAGAACCAATGGCGCACGATTAACGGCGCTTCCAGTTATCTTTCCTACAACGACGTCCGCGCCCATTTTGGCCTGGGAGAGGCGCTGCGGGCAGATTTAGTCGAAATTATTTGGCCCGATGGTAGGCGCCGCGCGATCGAATCGGTGCCGGTCAACAAATTGTTGGTAGTGAGCCAGAACGGGCGCCACGCAGTTTTGGATATAGGCGATAACCCGTATTTAGTCCAATAATAACAAATAGATAGTTTAGTAAAATATTTAGATGAAGCACAAAGCTTTGCGGAAATAGATTGTCGCGTCAATAAGGCATATCTATCTGTCCCTTAAAGATTTTAGAGATTAGTCAAATATGTTTTTTTTGCTTGATATCCCCCATTTTAGCTCGTAAATTATTGGATTGGTGAAAGACCTAACTTGTATATCCTAAAACTATCTGTCAGAGCAAACATCGTGTGAAAGGAGGTGAAATAGTAAGCTCTGTGGGCC
>CAXGRO010000427.1:0-5380 GCA_964012055.1 uncultured bacterium | reverse complement strand
GTTGACAGCGGCTCTAGCTGGGAGGCGGCGGTTGGGACGGAAGTGACGACGCCGCACGGGCCCATACAGTTACGTGACGGCCGATTGCTCTTTGTTGGGCAGCGGCCGCACGAGTCGCACGGCGACGGGTACGACGTCGGCATACAGGAGTCGCGCGACGACGGGCGGTCGTGGCAGACCATAGGCGCGTTCCCGGTGCCGGCAGGGGTGCCAATGTTGACGTATGACGAATGCCATGTGGTTGAGTGTGCCAGCGGCAAATTGGTCATTTTGTTCAGGGACTGTTACGACGAACACTTTATTCGCCAGGCGCATAGCGATGATGGCGGGTACAACTGGTCGGCGCCGCAGGTGACGCCCATCAGGGGGTTGCCGCCCCACGTCATTCGGCTGCACAACGATTGGCTTATGGTGGTGTACGGCAAACGGTGGGATCCCTATGGCGAGTACGCCTGTATCAGCAAAGACGAGGGGCAGACTTGGGAAGTGGAGAGCGAGATTGAGCTCAGCCGGGCGTCCAGTGGCGATTTGGGTTATCCGGCGTCTGTGCAGTTAGATGATCGCTCTATTTTTACGGTTTATTACCAGGTTGATCGGCCCGGCGAAAAGACCGGTCTCATGGGAACACACTGGCGACTTTTAGATTAGTTCGCGGGGAGTACGATAGCGCATTTGTATCTATAAAGGTATCGAAGAGTCGTGACCGTACGCATACGCAAATTACATCCGCTGATTGGCGCCGAGGTGCGCGGGGTGGATCTGTCGCGGCCGCTGGACGAGGATGAACTGCGGACTATCGAGGCGGCCTGGAGCGAGCACGCGGTGCTGGTTTTTCCCAACCAGCCGATTAGCGACGAGCAGCAGGTGGCCTTCAGCCGCAATTTTGGCGAGCTCGAAATTTTTCCGCAGGCGGATAACCGCTCGAACCAAACGCTCGAAATATTTCGCGTGACCAATGTGGGCGAAGACGACAATATTCGGCCGGTGGAGTCGGAGGGGGGCAAGTACAGCACGCTGATTTGGGTGTGGCACACCGACAGCAGTTATCGCCGCGTGCCGAGTAAGGGGGCGGTGCTGCACGCCATTGAGGTGGTAGAGCGGGGAGGCGATACGCTGTTTGCCAATATGTTCTCTGCCTATGAGGAAATGCCCGGTGAACTCAAGGAGCGGATACGGGGGTTGAGGGTGCGGCACAGTTTTTTATTTTCGCGGCAGCTGCGCGGTTTGCCGCCGATGAAGCTGGAGGAGGAGGCGCAGGTGCCGCCGGTGGACCACCCGCTGGTGCGGCGGCACGGGGACGGGCGTTTGTCGCTCTACGTCAGTGCCACCTATATGGAACGGGTGGTGGGGTTGGAAGCGGCGGAGAGCGAAGCGTTATTGCAGGAGCTTATGGAATGGTCGACGCAGGAGCGCTTTGTGTATCGGCATCGGTGGCGGGTGGATGATGTGTTGATGTGGGATAATAGGGGGGCGATACACGTGGTGGAGCCGTTTGACCACGGGAGGGAGCGGCGGGTGATGCACCGCACGACTATTGCAGGGACGGAAGAGGTGTTGGGGGTAGGTTGAAAAGGTATAGATAGTTCTAGCGCGGGGATTAATGGAATATGGATGTCGATCGCGATCGTTTTCTCGAAGAAGGATATTTGATACTTCGGCAGGTTATTCCGCCTGCCGAACTAGAGGGTTTGCGCCAGAGTTGTGAGAGCTTACTTGAGAGGCAGAGGGAGGTGTGGGCGCAAGAGCGCGAGGACGGCGATCCGCCGGGGGGGGAGTGGGAGAAATCGGCGCAGCCGCGATTGATGCGGGGCTGCAGGCCGACGTTGAGCTGGCGCCGCCGCCGTACGAAGATCGGCCGTCGCGCTATTATTTTTACGACGTGCCAGAGGACTTGGACGTTGCGGCGATTGTGGATGGGTGGGATGGGTAGATGGCGCCCCGACTGGTTGAAGACCTGGTTTAAAGTAACCCCCTACTTCAATTGCTAGAGCGATTATTTCTCTCGTGCGATAAACTGCGAGAGATTTTTCTCTGCGTCGCACTCTTACACCGGCATGGTCCGTTGGGTGTGCGCCCTACCCACCTGCGCTATTTCCTGCCTACCACCGGAAATGACGCGCGCCCCTGCGTCGATAACAGACGTTATGTTTTCGGAGGTGGCGCTCTGCAAAAAAGCGATGCCGTTGGCCAGGCAGGCTGCTTTGACTCGCTCTCTCACTTCCTGCATTTCGGCGGGCATGGGTTGGGGCAGGCTGTGATAACCCAGAGACAGGCTCAAATCGCCGGGGCCCATTTCGGCAAAGCCGATGCCGGGCACGGCCAGGATTTCTTCGATGTGCGGGATGGCGGCTTTTGACTCGATCTTGAGGCCCAACAGGAGCTCGCCTTCGGGGTTGAGGGGCCAGGGGTCGGCTTTGGTCAGGTACTCGGCGTTGTCTATACCCCAGATGGCGGAGGCGCTGGGTTCCGAGCCCACGCCGCGGCGGCCTTCGGAGAGGTCGGCGCCGACGCCTATGCGGTTTATGGGGTAGCGGCACGATTCGACGAAGGCGCGCACGGCGGCGGCCGATTCGGCCTGGCACAGCAAGATGCCGTGCGCGCCGCGGCCCAGGATCTGGCGAAATTGCCAGGCGTTGTAGCGGACGATTTCTTCGCTGGTGCCTTCGACCGGGGCTTCGACGATTATTGCCGGGGTGCGGTGGCCGCTGGGGGTGGGGCCGGCTTCGACCATACCGGCCAGGTAGGCGTCGAGGCCGGCCAGGTCAAAGGCGCCGTGCTCCATGCCCACGTTGATGTAGTCGGCCCAGGTGAAAGCGTCTTCTCTGCCCTGGGCGGTGGTGAGGATGTGGCCGGTGTGGGCGCCGGTGTAGTAGACGGGTTGGTCTTGTTCTATGAGTTCTATGGCGCGGTTGATTCTATTGGCCATGCTACGTCCTTTCGGTAGTTGGCGTTGACGTTGGGACGCGATTTAGGAGGGGTCTCTCGCTCATGCGGAGTTCGCCGGGCATCCATGGGCTGCGAGAATGAGCGTCGGGACTGCCCCCCACCCCTACCTTCGCGGGACTCGAAGGAACTCCGATAAGATGTATGTATAAACAATATTGGCGTTTTGCAAAAGGGCCGGGGGGTGTGTTGAGCCGCTTATATATATTGTGTATGTTGAGTGATCAACTTGTAATTGTTAAGTAGAGGAGAGACGTATGTATCTAGGTACTCAGCACGTGCCGGCCAATGCGGGGCCGGATTATTTTCAGCATTTGAGGCAGTTGGGGGTGGATCATATTTGTACTTCGCCGCCGGGGGGGCCTACTTCTTGGACGGTGGAGAGTTTGAGCGAGCATAGAGAAGAGATTGAATCGCATGGGTTGGGTCTCGATTTGATTCATCTGGGGCATATTGGGATTGATCAGAATGATCCGTGGCGGTCTATTATGCTGGGGGCGGACGATCGCGACCGGGCTGTTGAGAGCGTTTGCGATACTGTACGGAAGGTGGGGGCGGCGGGCATACCGGCGGTGAAGTACTATCTGCACTATTTGGGCGTGGTCAGTACGGGGCATGTTGAGGGGCGAGGGGGGGCGCGCAACAGGACCTTTGTGTACGCGGATGCGGAGCAGGAGCCGCTCACCGAGGCGGGGCGGGTGGACGCCGATACCATGTGGGAGCGCATTACTTATTTTCTCGATCGGGTTGTGCCGGTGGCGGCGGAGAGCAAGGTGCGCCTGGCCTGCCATCCGCACGATCCGCCGGTGCCCAGTCCGCGCGGTTTGCGCGGCATCGATCGGGTTATGGGCAGTGTGGACGGGCTCAAGCGCTTTGTGGAGATTGCCGAGGATCCCTATCACGGGCTCAACTTTTGCCAGGGCACGGTGTGCGAAATGCTCGAGAAGCCCGGCGAGGAGATTTACGATATCATTCGCTACTTTGGCGAGCGCGACAAGATCTTTAATGTGCACTTTCGCAATATCACGGGGGGGTTTCTCAATTTTGTGGAGACCTTTCCCGATGAGGGCGACGTGGACATGTACGAAGCCATGCGTGTTTACAAGGAGGTCGGTTACAAATACATGATTATGCCCGACCACGTGCCTCAGATTGCGGGACCGTCACCCGATTTGGTGGCTTTTGGTTTTGCGCTGGGGTATCAGAAGGCGCTCATGCAGGCGGTGGACCATTTATAGATGTTCTAACGCCGGTGTGGTTGGCTTTTCTTTTCCGGTCGGCACGATGTAAATAGCTCAACGCCGATAGGGAGCTCGCGTTGCGATCTGCATTCAACTCTCCACGATGCCGTGGGTGCGATAAATTTCCAGTGCTTGGTCGAATATGGCGCGGTTGGGGTAGTTGCCGTCGGCCGCGTCGAGAATCTCGTCGACCTGTTCGGGAGTGTTGAGGCCGACGATGAGGCTGGTGACGAGCGGGTGGATGAGGGAGAATTTGATCGCGAACGAAGTCCACGACGTTATTTCCAGGTCCAGTTCGTTCTGCAGCAGCGCCATTCTCTCGTAGGCGGCGTCCCACTTTTCTTCCAGACAGCGATCGCCCTCTGGCAACTGGCTGCGCACGGCGCGCCGGTCGGTGAGCAGGCCGCCCATGAAGGGGCGGATGCAGAGGAAGCCCTCGCCCTTTGCTTCCATGCCGGGAAAGTACTCGGCCATTTCCATCTCAATCGGATTGTAGTAGGCCACCATGCCGCTGAAGGCGTTGGTTTTTAACGCTTCCGGGGCAAAACCCGGGGAATAGGGGAAGGTGGTCAGGTAGCCGACTTTGCCTTCGTCCTTGAGCTTTTCAAACGTTTCCAACATGGCCTCGCAGACGGAGGGGATCTGCGGGATGCGCAGCGCGTCTTCGTTGGGCCGCGCCCGCTGCAAGTGCTGCAGGACGGCGATGCGCTCGGCGTGGAGTTCGCGCAAGGCATCTTCGACCCGCAGGCGGAACTTGGCCGCGTCGAAAACGCCTTCGTCGTCAAAGTCGGGCATCGGCACTTTGATGATGTGATGCAACTCGGCGCGCTTGGGGTGGTCTTTGAGCACCTGCCCCACGGCCCAGCGGGTGCCGTATTCGTAGCTCGAGTGGATGAAGTTGACGCCGCGCTCCAGCGCCCGCTGGAGGGCGCGCTTGCCGGTTGCGGACAGCTCGTCGGCGCCCGGTTCTTTGGCGGCAAAGCGCATGGGGCCAAAGCAGATTTCCGAGACGTTCAGGTCGGTGTTGCCGAAGGTGCGATATTGCATGGTGTGCTCCTGTAGATTGTCGCGATGGGTATATTCTTAAATTGCCAGTTTTAACGGGGACAATAAAGACGCTTTTGTATGGTGTGGTCAAGCGGTGGTAAAATGATGTGACCTTTGCGGTCAACGATCCCACCGCCTTCGCCCCCAAC
>CAXGRO010000426.1:0-5392 GCA_964012055.1 uncultured bacterium | reverse complement strand
CGCGAAGAACGCGCAATTTTAAGACGGCTTCTCATAATATGGCCTCCCACGGCGCCGGGCATGCGCTGCGGAAGGCCATTAAATGGGGTGAGTGACGGGATTTGAACCCGCGGCCTCCTGGGCCACAACCAGGTGCTCTGACCAACTGAGCTACACCCACCACACAATTGCATGATTCTATAGTAGGAAAATATAGAACCATTCAAAGATACAGGCAATAGATTGAACGGGGTTGCCGCACGGATCTATTGAGTTGGTAAAGTGGGGACAAACGCCGGCTCTGCTCATTCCCCTCATTGACTGGCACAACCACTTTGACCATAGTTAATAATAGAGGGAATAAAGCAGAAAGGAGTTTATCATGTCTGCTGAATTTTCAACTGCGCTGGTTGTCCTCGTCGCAGTATTCGCGGTCCCCATTGCCATACTGAAGGCGGCAAAAAAACGCGAGGCGTATTGCGGCGATAAACTAAAACATTGCTTCTGGTGTGGCGAAGACTGCCATTACTACCACATCGACAAAACCTGAAACGGGCATCTGCCGGTGGCGCTCTCACCTATAGGTCGATAGCGCCTTCATGCAATTAGCCCGCTCAAAAGCCGCCGGGTTGGCGCAGTTGCGGTGGCTCATGCTGCCCTTCATTTGCTCCACCGATTCGTACTCGTGTTCTTCGAGCCATTCCGCCAAATCGCGCAGGACGATACGGGCGTAATCAATGCCGTATTTGAGCAGAGCCGAAGTCATCATTGTCACATCTGCCCCCACCATTAACATCTTTAGCATATCCGCGGCCGTGTGCACACCGCTATAGGCGGCCAAATCGGCGTAGATCTGGCGATGTAAAATGGCAATCCAGCGCAGCGGCAGACGCATCGATTGGGGCGTGCTCAAAAGCACGTGCGGATACACTTCCAGTTCTTCCAGATCGATATCGGGTTGGTAGAACCGATTGAAAAAGACCAGCGCCGCGGTACCGGCCCCGTCCAATTGCCGCGCAAAAGAGGCCAGGGAGCTAAAAAAAGGACTCAGCTTCACCGCCACCGGTATGTCGACGGTGTCCACAACCATGGCGAGAATGTCGAGATAGCGATCCTCCACGTCGCGGCCGTTCTCCCGCACGTCGGTGGGAATGTAGTAGATGTTGAACTCCAGGCCGTCGGCGCCAGGCGCAGTATATCGACCAGAAAAACTGGGAGCGCAAGGTTGAGGCCGAGGTGCGCGGCAAACTGTGGGGCGGAAAGATAAGCAAGGTCGAAAGCTTTTGAGCAGACCCACCGGGAGCTGGTGGCCGCGTTTGCCGTTTGCCCCGAATCAGGTCCGCGGGTACCAGCCCCGGGAGCGCCGCCATTCCCCATCCGGATAATCGTAGCGCACCTCGAGTTCCATGTCGGCGATGACGACCTCCATTTCTGCGGCCAGGCGCTCGTTCCGCACCGCCATGCGCACCGCGACGGCATTGTCGCCCTGCACGGGGAGATGGTCCATTAGGTCGTAGCGCAGCCAGGCGTCGGGCGTGGGGTCGTATTCCCCGGCTCGCATGGGGTTATCGCAGGGCAATTGGACGCCGTTAAACTCGACAGCGACCTCGTCGTAGACGGTGAGATTTTCCAGATGCAGCCACAAACTCACCGAGTGCAGCCGCCCCCGCGCGCTGTGCAGATCGTCGGGCATGTCGATGGTAAACGTAGCAGGTTGTGCCAACACCGGCGCCGGAATTTGCCGCTCGTTTTGCAAGCAATTGGGAAAAGATTCGTGCGAGCGCGTCACCACAAACAATTTGCTCTTGTGCTCCAGCCGCAACCTATCGCCTAGGTCGTCGACCGCTTCGCGATTGTCGTAGTCGTAGGTCGGCGCCGTGCCAAAAAAATTAAACGTGTAGATTCCGTCCGCCCCCCGCCGCAGGTGGCGTGCCGCTATGCCCCGAATCATCTCTACTGTAAGTGGGGTCATAATGGGGGCGTTGAAGTACCAGCGGCGAAAACCGCTGGTGTGGCCGGCCCTGTACGCCTCCTCTATAGAAGGATAAATCTGCACTCCTGAATCCCGCGCCAGCTCGACCCACTCGCTCACATCTTCCTCCATGTCCTGGGCAAAAAAACACGAGGGCACCACCAAGTCGACGAGGTCTTCGGCTATCCAGGTCGCCACGTCCAGGCCCAGCCTTTTGGCTCCGGCAATGGTGGTGGGCACGCGCACCGCCAAGCCTACCGGACGCCTCTTCTCCTCTGCTACGCCGTCCAGGGCGGCACGGGTGTCACGCATGAATTGGGTCATAAGGTGCGCCCCGGCTTCCTCTTCGCCGCATTTAAAATAGCCGGGACAGCGCATGTAATCGTAGAGAAAACCGGTTATGTCGTAGCGCCGACACGCCTCCACCGCAATGTCTAAACGCAGAGCCCGCACTTCGTCGTGGGCGAAATCTTGGAACCACCGCATGCTATCGGCCAGTTTGCCGGACCAGCAGCGCACGCCTTCTTCGCCTATGAGATATTCGGGGTGCTGGTCGTAGAACCGCGAACTCATGAGATTGGCCTGAGTGCCGTCCTCGCCCCAGTGATGCCAGTCGTTCATGCTCAGGCGAATCCAGTGGTCAATGCCCAGCCGCTGGGCCTCTGCCACTTCGAGGGCTACCGGGTCGTAGCCCTCCTCCCACAGTCGCCGCAAGTTTTCGGCGTGCCGCCACAACGCCACGCTGCCGACCCGGGTGCCCTCATTGAGGCGGTCGACTATAAATTCGGCGTTCTCCACCTCGGTGGGCCAGGACAGGTTGTAGCCGGCATTGCAGCCGGGCGCTCCCACATAGGCGTCCACCGAGCGCCCGGCAAAAAAACCAAAATGCGCCTGCGCCGCGCGCTCGGGCGAAATCGGCGGGTTGTAATAATTCGTCTGGCCGGCGTTTTGGTCCCACATCACCCGGTAGCGTTTTTTTAATCTTCCCGCGGCAGTTCCGGTCAAGAAGATCTCTCCTTGGAAGAATAAGGGCGGCTTTCGATAGCAAAGTGACGAGATGGACGAGCGATTGACGGCGTCGCCTCAGAGGTAAGCTTTTCTGCAAGGGCCGGTCACAGGCATCATATACCGTAGGCGCTGGCAGCGGTGCCCCCCAGAATCTGTTGACGCTGGCCATCGCTCAAGTCGGCAAGGGTGCGCACGATTTCCAGCGACTGCTGATACGTGTGGCTAAAGGCCACCGGCGGCCAATCGGACCCCCACAGGAGTTTCTCCGCACCCAGGCCGGTCAGCAAACTGGCCAACAGCTCTTGCGCCATAGGCTGGCGAATGTCCCAACCAACGACGGCGTAGAAACCAGAAACTTTGACAAAGACATTGTCGAGCGCGCCGGCCGCATTCAGCCCGCCGTAGCTGCCGTCAGACAAATCGAGGCCGCCGGGCAGCCCCAGGTGGTTGAGGATAAATTTGATCTGTGGGTGGGCGCGCGCCAGGTCGAGCAACAAGCCAAAGCGGGGCGGCCCCACGTGCAAATTGCAGGTCAAGTCGTGCGCCGCCAGCGCCTCCCAAACCGGCTCGACAATGGTGGCAATATCGCCGTACCAACTCACTCCAACGGCGGCGTATTCCTGCCGCGCCTGGGCAATGCGCTCGGGCGCGTCGGACTGATCCAGAGGCACGTCGGTCAAGGCGACCAGGCGGTCGGCATGGGCGCGGGCCCAATTGGCGCACTCTTCGTTGTTGCGCGGCGATGCCGGCGCCATCACCGGCACCATGACGGCCTTTTCCACCTCGTTCTTGTCCATGAGGGCCAGCAGACGATCGTAGCTTCCCAAACCGTGGAAGGGCGTCATGGAAGGATAATTATCTATAACGTGGACGTGGGCATCAATAATACGCATGGGCCGTCTCGCTAAAAATCCCAGGTGCTGCAAAAGCCACCTGGGATAATAAAAAAATGGCGTGCCCAGCAGGACTCGAACCTGCGACATTCTGCTTAGAAGGCAGATGCTCTATCCAGCTGAGCTATGGGCACCCCGTTAGGATAAACACGGCGCCTTGTTGGCTAAACAAGAGGCAAAAAACTGGTCGGGGTGGTCGGATTCGAACCGACGACCCCCTGCTCCCAAAGCAGGTGCGCTAGCCGGGCTGCGCTACACCCCGTATGACAGATAAAACATAGTGCGCGGGATGAATCTTGGCAAAACCGCCGCTTATTCTTTTAGCGTATACCGAGCCACTACATCTTCGTCCAACTCAATGCCCAAACCCGGCCCGCTCGGAACAACCGCATAGCCGTCTTTAACCACCACCGGCACGCTTGCCAACTCCGTCATCATCGGGCTCGGAATATCCATATTAACGTCGCCCCACTCGCGCCGCGTAATGGGATATTCGCACAAGAACCCCTGGGGCATCGCCGCCACCAAGTGGATGCTGGCCGCTGTATTGATCGCGGTCCCCCAATTGTGCGGCACCACCGGGACATTGGCCAGTCGCGCCATCTCCGCAATGCGACGCCCCTCGGTAACCCCGCCCACCCACGACAGATCCGGTTGCAGTAAATCGACGGCGCGCTGCGCAATCAAATCTCTAAACGCAAAGGCCGTAAGGTCCGATTCGCCGGCGGCGATGCGCACGTCGGTGCGCGCCGTGAGCTCGGCCATATGGGCCGCGTCGTCGGCGCTCGACAGCGGCTCTTCCCACCAGTAAATGTTGGCCCCCGAGCGCTCGATCAGACGCGCCTGCAAAAGCGCTTCCGCCAAACTTGTGGGGCGGCCCAGATCGAGCATCAAGTCAACGCCGTCACCGGCCCGGGCGCGCAGCTCGTTGAGGATGTGGGTGTCGCGCTGCGGTTTTGCACCAAAATCGGGCCAGCCGTAAAATTTGAGCGCGGCGTACCCCTGCTTCACATAATCCTCGACGTCCACATAGGCGCGGCCGGGGTCCTCGCCGTCTACCCAGATACTGCTCACATACACCTTAACGCGCTGGCGAAAACGGCCGCCGAGCAAATCGCACAGCGGTATGTTGAGGGTGCGCGCCGCGGCGTCGTGCACCGCCATGTCGATGCCGCTGACGGCGTGAATCATCGTGCCGCGGCGGTCGTACAGTCGCCGACAAACTTCGTACATGCGCTCCCACACGACCTGAATGGCCAACACATCCTGTCCCACTACTTCCTGCTCCAGGCGGTCTATTAGTTCTTTTGCGACGAACGCGCCGCGGCCAAAGCGGTCGGGCACAAAACACTCGCCCATGCCTTCTACGCCGTCTTCTGTGCGCACCCGCACCAGCACCCAGCCGCCGTGCGGATATTCGTACGACTTGAGAACCTGGGCGCGTACATCGGAGATTTTTGACATGGGTTATCTTAGGCGCCGGAAGATCTGGTGGGGCTTTTACAACGGCGCCCTAACTTTTCCGGTGTGTGTTGATCTC
>CAXGRO010000425.1:0-5409 GCA_964012055.1 uncultured bacterium | reverse complement strand
ACAAACCGCCGTGCGGATCAGCATCGATTAATTATTATCACGCGACAACTCTACTGTGGACACTTTTTTGATTTCGAGCGGATTTTTGTAAGGTCGAAATTCGTAAGTGATTATTTATCAACAAGTTACAAGTTTCAACACCTATTTACCTAAGCCGTTATTTATCAATAACTTACAAAAAGTGTCCACAGTATTGATCTTATTGATCAATTGGGTGAACACCACTTTGGCAATTACAGCACTGAACATAATGCCCATGGCCACAACCATTGCTATAATTTCTATTGAATCCACGGCTACAACTCTCTCAAATCACCCAATTTTAATAATGATACAATCGCGACTTTGCTTTCAATATATCACTTTACGGCTTTTATCTCAAGCACATTCCCACTACTCAGCCCATCCCTTTTATTCTATTATCGCACATATAGGGCATTACATGAGCACTTTTAGTGAGGTAACAGCCAAACCCTTTATGTTTCCCAACTTCTCCGTTCGGTTACAACCAAACCGACTTTTAGCGCTTTATCCATCGCCATAATAACCAAAACACAATGCCAAGCCCGATTACCACCGGGCCAAGACCAATGATCAGTACTATTACTCCTTGTAAAGCTTGGGCTAGCCCCCTGACCCCCTTGGGGAATCCCTGGCCGACGATTTCCCAAAACCTCTTGCCGTGCGCCCCACTGCCCAGCGGATAAGGCTCGTGCCAATTTATCGATATAGACGCCAATTCGACGCGGTTATCCAAGAACCGCTGGCGCCCCTCTAAGCGCTCTATCTCTCCGCGCAATCTAGATAATTCCCGTTCTACTGCCAGCACATCTTCTACGCGATTGGCCGTTTGCAATATTTCGCGAAGCCGCTTTTCAGTCTTGCATTTATTGTTTAGGCGCATGGTTAAATCAATATATTCTTCCGTGACATCCTGGCCGCTGCGCTGCTCGCGCTCAATTTTACTGGCGCGTTTTTTAAACTTCTCTATGGCATCATCGAGTTTTTGCTGTGGCACTCTGCCTGTCAGTCTGCCGCGCTTGACGTTTTCGTATGCCTGCTGCACCGATGAGTCGACGATATATCCGCCGTATTGTTGAATAAGTTCACCGGCATACCCCAGCCAAACCTGGTGATCCTCTATTTCCAGGTCGAGGCCCGCGCTTTTAATAACTTTGCGCTCTGCCCCCGGGTTGGCGGTAAGCGAGGCGTCAGCTGCAAGCCCTACCGACCGACCGGACGCTACCTTGGCAAAGGCGCGCTTGGGGGCCCTTTCCTCTGCAGCTGTCAACGATTCTGGCACTATTGGCGCCGACTCAACTGGCACTTCCTCAAAAACACAACCGCTACTGCTCAGCCAGCTACTGAGAACGAACCCCAGCAAACAGCGTCTACTCATATTAAAATTACGTTTAATCATGCCCACACAAATATTTCGTCATCGTCGGGTGACATAGCAAAAAATATCGCCAGTACTATACGCGGTTGGTCACCTGAAATATGTGGAACTTCGTGGATGTTTTCGGTAAAGAAGAAATACAAATCTCCGGGTTCCAGATGAACTTGAACGCGTGCTACGCCCTGCTCCTCAACATAGCCCCTAAAAGCATCCGGATTCAGGTACGGTTGCATGTCGGGAGTCCAAGGGCAATTGTATATAAAGGGCTCTCCAGTGCTGCCATCACTATCAGAATTTTGAAAACACAGGATACCGGCAAATTGATGTTTGAAGCGCGAAATCTGGTATTCTATTGCCTTAGTTCGCTTGGCCACCGAATCAAAGTGCGGGGTATGGCCAATTTCTGCGTAATAGGTACGAAATATGGCCGGGCCGTACAAGCGGCCGTCAGGCTCGCGCGCCGTCTTCACCTCTTTACTAGGAGCCAATTGTGCCAGGTTTTCATACATCGTCTGAACAGGATCCCGATAGCCATCAAATAATGTAGAAAATAGCTCCAAGGTTTGGTTAGAATGCGCAAAAAACGCCTCTCGGTCCTGGCGCCACTTGCCAAAACTGGTGCCAATATCTACCCTGTGTGGTCTTTCCTCTGTACTGGCGTGCGGATCGTATAAAAGCCCTCTTTCATAAAATCGGTCGACCAGGGCGGCACAGTGTTGAGGATCGTAAGCCCCTCTCAATACCAGCGCCGGCACTTCGCCTCTGGCCAGAGCGAGCAGCGGCTCTGAATACGCTTGTGCTATTTCTTTGATACTGCCCTCAAACGGGGCCCATACTGCATTCGTCGTCATTGATCAGTACTCTATTTATAAATGGTTATAAATGAAACTTGGCTTCGCTTCGCCTTTCTCCCTTATCGCACCAGTTGAATAGCCCCAGCCACACTACTCGCCCCCTCTTCGCTGCTTTGCGCTCGAATCTTGTACAGATAAATTCCATTGGCTATTTTATCGCTAAATTCCCAGGCTATTTGATTGTACCCTCGCTTGCCCGCTACATTGAACTCTTTGACCAACCGCCCTACCACAGAAAATACTTGGATTAGTATTTTATCTACTGGCTGCGACAAAACAAAGGTAAAGTACCCCACCCTGTCGCCTTCCTTAAGTGGATTGGGATGGAACACGACTTCCGATAGTTTGTTTTCCCCTTTTTCCGGCACCTGAAATACCACGCTTTCTTGCGCCCAATTATTGTAGCTATCCCATGCTTCCAATACCAGAGTGTGTTCGCCCGGCTGAAGATCTGGCAAGGGAAACTGTACAATCCCCTCCCGGTAGGTCCCCTGAGCCGTAAAAAAATCCGTGGCATCAATAATTTCACCGTCTAGGTGAACCTCAATTCGATGGCCAATCTCGCCCGTTACATTAATGCCGCTCTCATCCATTATACGCGCCTGTAAAACCGGTTGGCGGGAGACAAAGTCGCCATCGGTAAAGTCTTGACCGGAAAAACCAATTTCGATATCCGGCCCTTTTCCGTCCTCTGCTGCAGTTTCATCGGTTCCCAACAATACGAGCCTGTCCAACACGCCAAATCCTGCCCGCGTTCCATCTGCCACAAAAGCGCTAACTCGCCCCCTGCGTCCGCGATAGGTAATATCTTTGGGAACGCGAAAAGAAAAAGAAAAACGCCCATCCTTAACGGCCACCACTCCCCTAAAAATGGTCGCCCCACCCTGGTAATAGGTGAGATTTTCTCCTTGTTCAACTTTGCGCCGCAAAGATTCCGAATCAAAAACCTGGATGTCAGCCGTACCTGAAAAGTCCTCTTGTAGGTCACCCAATGCATCCACCACCCTGCCGCTCATCTGAACTTCGCTCAATGCCTTTAATGTATCTGTTTCGTCCCCTTCTAACTCGACCACAAGCGACGGGAACGCCAGGCGCTGCGCCGGATCTCCGAATAGCGAGTAGCGCCGGATATTGGTGCGATTGAACAGCGCTTCCGACTTGGCTTCCAACAGCGCCTGTCCTACCGGCACGTGGTTGCGCCCGGAGCGGAACATCCTATTGTAAAATTTGCGCGCCAACTCCATATTGCTCTGGTGGAAACCTATGCGCGTCGCCGCCACCATGCCGATGACACCTGCTCCTGGCAATTTCAACAACGCCTCGGGAATGGAATCGCGCAACGGCTCGTCAAAAATACCCATCTGGCTGGCGGCGGCATAGAGGAAAGGCAAGCGGCCGCCGTTGTCTATTTGCGCCAAATCGTTTTCCAATACAAATATATGTTCGTGGGCAAAAACATTAGAATTTCCATGCCCTATATAAGCGAGCAGCACGGCTCCCCTATTAAACCTGCGAATAAATTCTTTGCGGGCTTGGGGTTTAAAACGCCCCTCAAGCGGAAAGTCCGACAAATACAATTTTTCCACATCCACCGCGGCCGGCAGTAAAGAATCGGCCACAACCTCGCTATCGAATACAAAAAACGGCTCTACTTTTAGCGGATCGTCGGCATGAAAGGTATCGTCGGCCACCAGTAGCACGCGCCCGCGCCAACTCCCCATTTCAGGTTCGCTGTCGTAAGTGATGAGTTTGTCCACTACGTTTGCCGCTTCCAGCGGCGTCTGCACCGACAAGCGGCCCACGGCCATATCGGGCACAAAGTCGTTTCCCGCAACTTCTACGTACCACTGATCGTAAGTGCTTTCCCCATCCTCGTAGGGCGGCACCCAATTTCCCCCACTGGTACCCGAGTTATTTTTGTAATCGAAACTGCCGTCGCCCAGCAACACAACAAAAAACGGCGCCGGATTCCAGTGGTCTAGTGCGTGGGCGAGAAAGTTGCGGATGGCCGCCGGGTCGAAAAGCCCGGCGGCAAACTCATCGTATATGTCCTCCACGTCTACTACCATTGACTGCAGCGGCGCGCCAAAGCGAGCATCGCGGGCGCGCCAGGCCGCTAGCTCTTCGGCCGCCGACTTAAAATCGGCGTGGGTAATGATGAGATAGTCGGCCCCGTGGCCGTCTTGGCGCAATTGACTGGCAACGTCCTGGCGCAAAAATTGTGGGCGTTTCCAGCGCGCCTCCGTCAGCGCCAAATACTGCCGCGGCGGCAGCGCGGCCATATCTTGAAATACCACCTCACCCGTCGCCGCATCTGAGGCCAGGCCATCGATCTCGACCAAATCAGATGATATTTCAAACAGGCGCGGCCGGTCGTTGGCAAAACCCTGAAGTCGATATTCCACCCGGCCTGAGTCGAGCGGCGCGTCAAAAAACAGAACTCCGTTTTCCGCAGTAAAACCGTGGTCAAATTCCAGCTCGTACCAGTCCAACAGCCATCGCGACCCCAGCGTGTGTTGCAATGTGAGTTGGTTGAGCCCAACAGTGGGAGCCGGGGCGGCTTGCAATTCGAATTCATGCGGGCCAAAGTCACTCAGTTCCAGGCGATCTACACGTTCGCCGTTCCACCTGACAGTGAAGGACTGATCGGATTCGGACTGCCCGTGTAATTTGATATAAATGTCCAAAGGGCCGGGTCCAGGAGCGCGTATTACGTGGGTAAATTCGGCTAGATCGCCCACCTGGACCCACTGCCAGTACCACTCCTTGCCCGAGCGTATTGTGCCCGCTGCCAGAGGCACTACTTCGGCCTCCTCGTGCAAGCGCCTTCTAAAATATAGTGGCCTTTGTACCTCTGAATTGTCGGGCGTACCATCGCGTATTGCGGCACGTTTTCCGGTCTGTCGCCCGTCGAGCAAGAGCCAGTATATGTTGTCGTGGCTATAGAGATTATTTAAATAAATGTAATCGCCCAATTGTGCATCGTAGACCCATCGAGACAGCGCCTCGCCGTAGAAGACGATCGCGTCGCTGGCGTCAAAACGGCCGTCCTCCTCTCCCTCGACCTGGATGGCTATTTCGGCGAGATCGACCGCCGCCGCAACCAAGTCGGGCAATGGACGACCGCCCCCGTAAAACACCCCAAGGTTGGCCGGG
>CAXGRO010000424.1:0-5428 GCA_964012055.1 uncultured bacterium | reverse complement strand
ACGCTGGAAGCCGACTACTTCATCATCGCCACCGGCTCACAAACCCGCCACATCCCCATCCCCGGTCTCGACCAGGTGGGTTACATCACCAGCGACGAAGCCCTGGACCTGCGCCAGCAACCCGAATCCATGCTGGTTTTGGGCGGCGGCCCCATCGCCGTCGAACTGGCCCAATTCTATCAACGCATTGGCACCCGGGTCACTCTCATCCAGCGCAGCCACCACATCCTCTCCATAGGTGACGAAGCCCTGGCCCGTCCCGTAGAAGAACACTTACGCGCCGAGGGCATGGAGGTCTACACCGGCACCCAGTTGCGCCGCTTTGCCGTGGAAGACGGCCGCAAAACCGCCCACTTCTCACACGGCAACGAAGAGCGCAGCGCCGCGGCCGACGTCATTCTCCAGGCACTGGGCCGCCGCCCCAACATCGACGGCCTCCAATTGGACGCCGCCGAGATCGAACTCGACAAGGGCCGCATTGCAGTCAACACCGAGATGCGCACCAGCCAACCCCACATCTTTGCTGTCGGCGATGTCAACGGCCTGCACGAGATCGTCCACATCGCCATCCAGCAGGGCGAGGTGGCTGGTTTCAACGCCGCCCGCCCCGACCGCCCGGCGCACCGCACAGACGACCGCCTCACAGCCCAGGTCACCTTTACCGACCCGGCCATCGCCAGCGTCGGCTTGTGCGAAAAGGGCTGCCAGGACCTCGACATCCCCTACCTGGTCGCCTCCTACCCTTTTGACGACCACGGCAAGTCCATGTGTTTGGGAGAAACGCACGGCTACGTCAAGCTGCTCTGCCAGCCGCGCACCGGTGAGATTTTAGGCGCCCATATCGTAGGACCCGAAGCCGGCGAACTCATCCACGAACTCATTGCCGTCATGTACTTCCACGGCACGGTGCACGATTTGGCGCAGATACCGCACTACCATCCCACTTTGGCGGAGATTCTTACGTATCCTGCGGAGGAATTAGTAGAGCAACTGCAGTGAGGGGGCGTTGGATTGTTATATCTGGGGACGGGTGGTAGGGACCTACCCGACCACCGTCCTCCCTCTAGTCGTAGTACTCATTCCCCAAATGCGTAATCAAATCCTCGCCTTGCAAAAAGCGCAACGTATTCTTCAATTTCATCAGTTGAATAAATAAATCGTGTTCCGGGTACAACCTCTCCGCCGTTTGCGGGCTCTTAAAATAGAACGACAACCACTCCTGAATCCCCGCCATGCCCGCCCGCTGCGCCAAATCGGCAAACAACACCAGGTCCAGCACCAGCGGCGCCGCCAGAATACTGTCGCGGCACAAAAAATCTACCTTGATCTGCATCGGATATCCCAGCCATCCAAAAATGTCGATATTGTCCCATCCCTCTTTCTCGTCGCCGCGCGGCGGGTAGTAGTTGATGCGCACCTTGTGGTAAATATCGTCGTAGAGCTCCGGGTAGAGGTGCGGTTGCAGAATGTATTCTAACACCCCCAGCTTGCTCTCCTCTTTCGTTTTAAACGAATCGGGGTCGTCGAGAATCTCGCCGTCGCGGTTGCCCAGAATATTGGTCGAAAACCAGCCCTTTACCCCCAGCATGCGCGCCTTGAGCCCGGGCGCCAGCAAGGTTTTCATCAAGGTTTGGCCGGTTTTAAAATCCTTGCCGCCCACCGGCACCCCGTTCTTCTTGGCCAACTCCAGCATGGCCGGAATGTCCACCGTCAAATTCGGCGCGCCGTTGAGGTAGGGCACCCCCTCGCTCAGTGCCGCATAGGCGTAGATCATGCTTGGCGAAATGCCCGGGTCGTTTTCCAGCAGGCCCTTCTCAAAAGCTTCTAAACTGGCGTGCACCGGCGACGGCTCCAAAAACACTTCCGTGCTGCCGCACCAGATCATCACCATGCGATCTAGGTCGTTGTCTGCTTTAAATTGTTGGATGTCCTCGCGCATGTGTTGCGCCGCGGCCAATTTACTTTTCGACTCTTTGACATGCGGGCCCTCCAGGCGCTTGACGTAGTCGCGGTCAAACACTGCCGGCATGGGCTTGACGTCTTTGAGATTATCTTTGAGTCCATCAAGCGTGTTCTGCTCCAGCACGCCGGCGTGGGAGGCGGCCTCGTAGACGTCGTCGGGGAAGACGTCCCAGCCGCCAAAAACCAGATCGTCCAACTGCGCCAAGGGGACAAAATCTTTGATCAACGGCGAGCGATTTTCGGTGCGCTTGCCCAGGCGGATGGTGCCCATCTGGGTCAGCGAGCCGATGGGCTGGCCCAGGCCGGCTTTGATGGCTTCGACGCCGGCGATAAAGGTGGTGGCTACGGCGCCCATGCCGGGGGTGAGTATGCCCAGTTTGCCTGTTGGTTCTTTAATATCTGCGGGTCGGTCCACGGGTCGGTCTCCTCATTTATGAGTGTTAGTTTTTGAGGTAAATCAACAGTGAATATAGGCGACATTATTCATTAATCAAATGAATAATATTTATATTATCAATAGTTTTTACCTATTGATAGATTAGCGTTATACCCTCTAGTGATAGACGATATTCGTCGTAGGCGTAGTGATGTTTCGAAAGTGTAGTACACTCTGTATAACTATGAATGCAAGAGGATCAGGGGAGGACGGTCTATAGGGACGCTCTCTGACTCGAAGAAAGATGTGTGCCGCTGGAGAAAGTCGGAAAGGTCCAGACCCATGTACTGGGGTTTGGCGGCCAATACCTTTTCTAACTTAGTACGTCCCCGGGGCCATAGTTTGTCGACGCCGCGCCGGTTGCCCTGCTGCCATTTTATGAGGGCGGCGGCGGTCTGGATTAAAGCTTGCAGGTACTCGCCGCAGAGTGTTCGGTGGCCGGCCAGGTGCCACAGAGGTTCCCACTGCTCGTGGGCTTCCCACCAATAGGCGTAATTGTAGAGATCTACGCCAAAGAGATAGGCTTCGTTTTTGGACCAATGGGTGGGCAGTAGCTCCGATGCCCTAGAGGCCGGTTCGCAATTGTAGCTGTGGCCGTGTGGATGGGTGCGCGGGTGGGGGGTCTGGCCGGGTTGGTGGCGGTACGGAGGAAAGGTTTGATGGGAGACCCAGCGCCGCAAAGTCGGGTCGAAGGGTTGCGGCGGTAGCGCCTCAGGCTGCGATGGGCTCGACGGGTTCCACAAAGGGGGTTTGCCGCAATTGTTCTAAGCGCTCGTAGACGCGGTCCAACTCTTTGCACTGCGTCAATTCGGCGCGCAGGCGCGAGGCGCCGCGCAGGCCTCTAAAATAGCCAGCGTAATGGCGCCGCATGTCGATGAGGGCGTAGCGCGGGCCGCTGCGCTCCACGGTGAGGTCGAGCTGGCGCTTGCACAGCTCGGCGCGCTCGCGCAAGCTGGGCGGCGGCAGTTTTTCCCCAGTTTTCATATAGTGTTGCGCCTCCCTAAAAATCCAGGGATGCTGGATGGCGCCGCGACCTATCATCACCCCGTCGCACCCGATCTCGTCAAAAGCCCGCTTTACGCCTTCAGGGGTGATCACGTCGCCGTTGAGAATCACTGGCATGGTCACTGCCTCTTTGATGCGCGGAATCCACGAATAGTCCACCTCGCCCTTGTGCCCTTGTGCCCGGGTGCGGCAGTGCACGGCGAGCGCCTGCACGCCCGTATCTTCGAGCATGCGCGCCACCTCCACAATGCGAATGCTCTGCGCATCCCATCCCAACCGCGTCTTCACCGTCACCGGCAAGTGGGTGGCCCCCACAACGCGGGACACCACTTCGCGCATGCGCGGCAAATCGCGCAACAGTCCGGCCCCCGCCCCGCGCAACGCCACATTGCTCACCCAGCATCCGCAGTTGATATCTATAATATCGGGCCCCCGCTCCGTGGCAATTTCCGCCGCCTTCTCCATAGAGAGCTCAGACGCCCCGTACACCTGAATGGCTATCGGCCGCTCGTCCTCCAAAAAATCGAGTTTGTGAAAAGATCGCCGCGGCCCCCGTGGATCCTCGCGTATTAACCCCTCCGCATTGACAAACTCCGTATACACAATATCCGCCCCCAATTCGCGACAAATCACCCTAAACGGCAATTCCGACACATCCTCCATAGGCGCCAGCAATATCCCCGGACTAACCTCAACAGACCCAATCTTAAGCACAGAATCTTCCTTCTTATTTCACAGGTGAATATACCCCTGCACAATATAGCCTCCCCTCCCCATATTGCAACGCTCGTAGTACCTACATTCACCACCAAGCTAGCGGAGATCCGTAGGGGATCGGGGTGGCCTCAGAGCGGATTCATTACCCCTTGTGCCGCGTCCTGCGGCACAAGGGGTAATGAATCCGCTCTGAGCAGCCCATGGATGGGTTGCGAGAATGAGCGAGAGGCCACCCCGGTCGCCTACGGATCGTCCACTAACAGAAAAAGCCGCCTACTTAGGAAACGGCCTTCATAATCCGCACCTCCCGCCGCTTAATCGTCGGCCGCAACGTATCGACAATCTTCAACCACTCCGGACTACTGTAATACGCCTCAATCGCCTTATCCCGCGCCTTGAGCGAAGCAAACGACCGCACCCAAATAAACTCGTCCTTCTCCGTATTCTCCCAGGCCAACACAAACGTCACCCCGTACTTTTTCATAAAGCGCTTGGCCTTTTTAAACTCCCGCAAAAAAATCTTCTTCTTGCCCGGATGAAAACGATAAATGCGCAGTTCGTGAATCACGGCACTCCTCCTCGGTAAACAGTGGAATTGACCACCACGACGTCCATCGGCACGTCGTGGTCTTCTAAGGGAATATCTTCCAACAAAAAAGACTCGTACGCCAACCCCACCTTACATCCCCGCACCTGCGGCAAAAACCTATCGTAATACCCCGCCCCATACCCTATCCGGTTGCCTCTAACATCAAACGCCAAACCCGGCACCACTACCAAATCGAGCTCTCCCACATCCACAAACCAATCGGCCCGCGCCAACTCCGGCTGCAACAACCCCAAATGCCCCGGCCGCAACTCCCCCAACCCCTTAATCCGCGCGTGGCGCAAATGCCGCTCCTCCTCTACCACCACCGGCACGACAACCCCCTTCCCCCGCGCCAAACTCTCCTCAATAAACCCCAGCGTATCCACCTCTCCCTTCTCTCCCAACGAAACATAGCTATGCACCCACTCGGCCCCAACGTATTCTTCCATGCCCAACAACCGCTCCCGCACCTGCCGCCCCACCGCCGCCACATACCCCGGCTCCAGCGCCGCCCGCCGTTGCTGACACTGCCGCCGCAGCAATTTTTTTGATGCCTGAATATCCGTATCCACGCGCCGCATAATACGCGCCCCTCCCCCCCCTGTCAAGCACTCCCCCACCCACCCAATTCCTTGACTAATTTTCTACCAAACAGTAGTTTCTTCAGCAATACTGTGGACACTTTTTCGATTTTGAGCGGATTTTTGTAAGGTTGAAAT
>CAXGRO010000423.1:0-5428 GCA_964012055.1 uncultured bacterium | reverse complement strand
CCGACGAGACTCGAACTCGCGACCTCCGGCGTGACAGGCCGGCGTTCTAGACCAGCTGAACTACGATCCCACGCTCTCAAATTACAGAGAAAAATCTAACGGGCGTGCCCAATCTTGTCAACATCTAAATATCACGGCCTGTGTAAGGTTTACCACTCGACATTTCCCTGCCCAACGATCCAAATGGCACACAGAAACTATAGGCTGAACTCTCCCTAGCCGACCTGGGCCCCGCCGAGCGGCTTTTCGGCGGATGATTCGATCATCTCGGCGTATTTCTCGGCGCCGTAGGTGTCCTTCTTGTTCAGGTAGCGGCTCTGGTAGGGCACAATCTTTAGGCTGCGATCCTCAATGGGAAATTTCACCGCCGCAAAGTCGTTGCGGTGCGACTGGCGCAGACCGATGGCGATTTCCAGCACCAGACGCATATTGGCGCCGCTGCAGCGCGGTTCGATGCCCTGGTCCAATGCCGCCACAAGGGACAGGATGCCGCCGCGCTGGCGCGTGCCACTGGGCTGCACCCAATTGTCGACGCTGCCGAACTCGTCGAAAAATCCATCTAACTCTGTAAAGTGGCCCCCTTCGCCCTGCAGAACGCGGCCGTTGGTCCAACTGCTGTAGTATACGCCCTTGGTGCAAACGACTTCTATGCCGTTGAGGGCGGTGGGTTTGCTGTGGATGAAAGCCTCGATGCCGTTTTTAAAGCGTACGTAGCCGCCCATGTTCTGGTCTTCGTCGTCCCAGGGATCGCGGTCGCACCAGCCGGTGACCCAATCTACCTCGGCGTCGTCGGCAAATAAGCGCATGACGCTGAGGCCCTGGCAGCCGCCGCCCGAGATTTCGTTGGTGGGCTGGTAGAGGTTGATGCTCTGGACCTCGCCCAACTCGCCGGAGTTTATGAGTTCTTTGACTTTCCAGTGCTGCGGCATATTGCGGTAGGCGTCGCCGGCGGCAAAGGCGATGTTGCGCGCTGCGCATTCGGCGACCATGGCGTCGGCTTCTTGCAGGCTGGCGGCCATGGGTTTTTCGCAGTAGATGGCCTTGACGCCGGCGCGGGCGCAGTCGAGGACCACCTGCGGGTTGGGCTTTACGGGCAGGATGGGGGCGGCGATGTCGAGATTTTCTCGCGCCAGCATCTCGTGGTAGTCGGCGTAGCCGGGCACGTCAAAGTGGTCTAGAAAGATTTGCAGGTTGTCGGCGTCGGGGTCGGCGGCGGCCACCACCTGGGTGCGCGGGTTGCCGGTGTAGCCGCGGGCGTGGCCGTGCGCCTTGCGCCCTACGCCAATCATGCCGACGCGGTAGATGTTTTCTTTGGTCATAGCGCTCCTCCAAAAAGGGGAGGGGGTGTTTTAACGGCTTTATCTGATCACCCGACACTTCACAGATCATGGGCGACAGTGGACTAAATTATCATTTTAGGGTATAAAACAGGCCTTGGCAAATGTTGCACAGAACGGCCCATCGCGGTGGGTAGGGGTTGGTAGGGGGTGGAGGTTGCTTTGATGGCACCTGCACCTTGAGGTATATTAGGCGCCACCACAGGCGCAATAGGCTATAGCGGTATTCTTGTCCCAATTTCGGGCTGCTATTTAAGAAGCAATGCGATATCCGGCTGCAGGGCCAATAACATCGGCCATACGGGACTGATGGGGGTGGCTCGCTTGACATTCCACGTGAGGCCCCTCACTGGCAGGCCCCCAACAAGGTGACCGGATAGCCTGTTTTGGCCCACTTAGGGTGAGACTTATTGCTGTTTGATAGGATGATCTCTTCGGTGCTATGCTGTTTTTGCTTCATCTGACTACTCCTCAGTGGTTAAGAAATAGTCTCAGCCTCCGTGGGGCAAATCAAGGCGGTCATCACAGTTAGATTTACGTTAGATTTCGGGCAGAAGAGAATAGTTCGGAATAAATCCAAAGTATTGTAAATACAGACTATAAATTATCCCGGTCCCACTGCTCGCCCTCTTTTTTGAGGCGCTTGAGGGCGCCGCGCATGAGCTGGCGCTTGAGCGAGCTCATGTGGTCGATAAAGAGCTTGCCTTCGAGGTGGTCGACCTCGTGTTGCAGGGCGCGGGCGTAAAAGCCGTCGGCGCGAAACTGGAAGGGCTCGCCTTTGGCGTCGAGCGCTTTGATTTCCACTTCGTTGTGGCGCTTGACTTCGCCAAAGAGTTCGGGCAGGCTCAGGCAGCCCTCTTCGGCGACGACGGTGCCGGTGGCGTCGACGATTTGGGGGTTGACCAGGGCCAGGGGGGGGCGGTGGGGCTCCTGGTTGGAGACGTCGACGACGATGACGCGCTTGGGCACGCCGATTTGCGGCGCCGCCAG
Organism: uncultured bacterium; assembly: GCA_964012055.1. Taxonomy (GTDB): domain Bacteria; phylum Latescibacterota; class UBA2968; order UBA8231; family UBA8231; genus CAXGRO01. The sequence goes on along the minus strand of CAXGRO010000423.1, from coordinate 3,101 downwards.
GCCCACGCCCTCGGCCTCGCGCATGGAGTCGAAGAGGTCTTCGACCAGCTGTTCTATTTCGCCGTCGACCTGGGCCACCGGGGCGCATTTCTGGCGCAGGACGCGGGAGCCGAATTTGACGATTTCGCGCACCATGTTAATTGAGCGGGGTGAGGTCGAGGGCGATGTAGCGCAGGCCGAGCGTTTCCAGCGATTCGACTAAGTGGTGACGCGCGTCTGTGTTGACAAGGCGCTCGAAGGAGGCGGCCGGCAGGCGCAGGCAGAGCATTTTTTCGTGCTGCTCAAAGGTGTGGGGTGTGTGATCCTGCGCCGTCAGGGTGGCGGCGATGCGGCCGGGCAGCTCGGCGGCGTCTATGGAGATGGGCAGCAGCACTTCGTTCATGCTGCCCGAGCGGAAGCCGCGCAGGTCGAGGAGGATCTGCGCGTAGCCGATGTTTTGGTATTCAGCGACCAGGGCCTGGCGCAGGGGGGCGTCGGCGAGAAAGCGGACGAGGTCGTCGGGCGGCAATTCGAGGCGGGCCACGTCGGAGTGGTGGCGCACCCTTAGCTGGGCGAAGTTGCGGCCTTTTAAATATTTCTCCGCTTGGTCGATCATGCGCAAGCCTTCAGCGGTGACCGGGGTGCCGTAGGGGAAGCGCGACGACAGGCAAGCCATGGCCGGGCGGTCCCACACGCTCAGGCCCCAGCGTTTGGCCAGCTGGCGCACGTCGTCTTTGCCGAGGCCGGCTTCCTGCAGCGGCGCGCGCACGCCGTAGTCGGCGGCGGCCTGGGCGCCGGGGCGAAAATCGCCCACGTCGTCGGCGTTTTGGCCGTAGAGGATGTAGGGCGCTTCAAATTCTTCGGCCATGCGCTGCATGTGGGTGAAGAGCTCCTGTTTGCAAAAGTAGCAGCGGTTGGGTGCGTTTTTGACGTAGTCGAGATTGTCCAACTCGCGGGTGTGCACCACCTGGTGGCGGATGCCGAATTGCTGCATTATTTCGCTGGCCGCCTCCAACTCGCCGCTGGCGTAGCTCTCGGAGTCGGCGGTAACGGCGATGGCGTCGTCGGCCAGCACGCGGTGGGCGGCCACCGCCAGCATGGCGCTGTCGACGCCGCCGGGATAGCCGATGAGGACGCGGCCCATGGCGCGCAAAATGGCGTTGAGGTCGTCGAGTTTTTGGTCGAGGTCGCGGTCGGTGGCGGTGGTCATGTTTAAAATTGCGGGGCCTCTTCGGCCACGGCGGCGGGCATGATGGCGGCGTCTACCATGCCGTGCAAGAGTTTCTTGTCGGGCGGGCAGAGGGTGGTTTGCACGCCGGCCAATTGGGCCTGGTCGCCGCAGACGTAGTAGTAGGGACGCAGCATGGCGCGGCCGCGCATGGGCCGCACTTCGTCTTTGAAAAAATCGTAATAGCGCACGGTGACGCGGGCCGCTTTGTGGAATTGTTGCAAAACGTAGGGGCCCGCGTCAAATTGGTCGAGGGCCGTTTGCACGCGCTCGGCCCAGACGTCTTCGGGCATGTCGTGGCCAATGGAGACGCCGCGGCTCTGCTGCGCGTCTTCGGAAAAGCCCGAAGGTTTAACCACCAACTCGCGCTCTTTCTTGGTCAAATTTTTCAGCTGCTGCCAGTCGCCCACGGCGCGGCCGCCGATTTCGAGGTTGGGAACGACGGCGTGCGGCGGCATGGGGGTGGCGTCGAGGATCCAGCTCTGGGGGATAATTTCGGCCAGCGTTTTGTGCTCCTGGCGCCCCATTTCTTTGTTCCAGAAGTCGCGCAGGAGGGGGTGGTGCAGCAGGGCCAGCCACATTTTCTCTTCCAGGTAGGCCTTTAGCGGCGGGGTGATGCGGATGGCGTTCTTTTTGGCAAAGTAGGCGATGGGCTCGGCCTTGGGGATGTTCTTAAGATCGAAGAGCTCAAAAAAGCGGTAGACGGCGTCCAGGCGCACGTTGTTGTCTTCTTCTATTATAAAGAGGCCTTCTTCGTCAAAGTGCACGTCGCGCGGGTGGCGGCAGTAAACCGGCAGGTCGCGCTGGTAGAGTTGTTCTGCGAGCCACTGCATTTCTTCGCGGTAGGCGTCGGACTCGTCGGAGACGACGATGCTTACGACCGGGCGCTCGTTTTGGGTGCTGGCCTGCAAGGCTTCGTAAAAACCGCTGATGAGGCCGTCGCCGCCGCCCACCAGGTCGTAGCCCAACTCGGCGTAGAGTTGCGATACGTTGGCGGTAAAGCCGATGCCGCCGGGCACTGAGTCGAGCTCGGCGATGCGGAAGCCTTCTTCGGTGAGCAGTAGGTCGGGGCGAATGACGGGAGGCAGCTGGGTTTTAAAGCGGTTCATGCGGCCGAATTCGACGATGGATTCGGGCTTGCCGTGGTCGAGGTATTGGTGTACCCAGGCCGGTTGCAGGCCGCGGGCGCTTTGTTGGTAGAGCAGGTTGGAGGCGCGGTAGAAGGACAGCAGGGTGGGGCCTAGGTCGACGAGAAATTGGTGCTGGGCCGGGGTGAGCCAGAAGGGCTCGGGAGAGATGCGCCAGGGTAGGCGGCTGTCGGGGTGCAGGTTGTCGCGGTTGCCTTCAAAGAGGCCGCCGACGGGGGCAGCGGCGTTGATATGGAGACAGAGGTCTTTGGGGTCGGATTTTGTTAGGGGCAGGGACATGTGGTTTTTTTGGGCTCCGATAGTGGGGGGTAATGTAGGGGAAATGATGGAGTTAGTCAACGGATGGGTGAGGGGAGAGATGGTGGTTAGATACGGGATTTTGAGGGGAGGTTTCGGGAATTTGGGGGTGGTGTATATTGTAGGGGGATGAGATGATGGGGAGATGGGCGTTTGCCTAGAACGCGGGTTGGGGGACGTTTGCGTAGAAGTTTACGTCTCTCGAAGGTATTAGAAGCTGTTTGGTTGAAAATTCATTTTTTAGATTATGAGGATCTTCCATCCCCTTTCTTTGGAGTAGATCCTCATGTATCCCAGCGATTTAACGGATGAAGAATGGGACCTCATCGAGCCCTTTTTTCAGCGTCCCGATCCGCGGGGCAGCCAAGGAAAACATGCCAAACGGGATATTGTGAACGCCATGTTATACGTGGTCCAAGGCGGGATTCAGTGGCGCATGTTGCCCAAGG
>CAXGRO010000422.1:0-5443 GCA_964012055.1 uncultured bacterium | reverse complement strand
CAACCGTATGAAAACCGTTTCCATCATCATTCCCGCCTATAACGAGGGCGACTTCATCGCCACCTTATTGGAAAAAATCCTCCAGGTGCCCACCGAAGAAATCGGCTTTGCCAAACAAATCATCGTGGTCGACGACGGCTCCACCGACGCCACCGCCCAGCGCGCCAGCGCCTTTGCCCAGGTGCAGGTCATCCAACAAGAAAACCAGGGCAAAGGCGCCGCCGTGCAGCGCGGGGTGCGGGAAGCCAGCGGCGATTTTATCTTAGTACAGGACGCCGACCTCGAATACGACCCGGCCGACTACCTGCCCATGCTGGAAGAGTTGCAGCGCAGCGAGCGCCGCTCGGTGTACGGCAGCCGGCCAAAGGGCATTGTGCGCGACCGCGGTTGGCGCTGGCCCTTTCCGGGCCGCCACGCCGACCAGGGTATAGGACCATGGGCCATGAACATCGTACTGGCCGCGCTCTTTCTCCTGCTCTTTGGCCGCTGGATCACCGATTCGCTGACGGCGTACAAGATTTATCCGACGGAGCTGATTAAGAGTTTTACGGTAAAAACCTGCGGTTTTGAAACGGACCACGAATTGACCTGCAAACTGCTCAAAGCGGGCATCGCCATCGTCGAAGTGCCCATCGCCTACGAACCCCGCTCCCTCGAAGAGGGCAAGAAGATTCGGCCGCTGGACGGTTTGATCGCCCTGTGGACCGTCGCGCGGTTCCGCTTCTCCAATTGAGCGAATTTTAGCATATGGCAGCGGAGCAAAAAATACACGTCGCGCTCTTTGGCGGCGGCCGCGGCGCCGCCTCCATCGCCGCGGCCCTCACCGACCACGAGCAGATCCGCCTGAGCGTTTTGGTCAACGCCTACGACGACGGCCTGTCCACCGGCATGCTGCGCCGCTTTATACCCGGCATGCTGGGGCCTTCGGACATTCGCAAAAACGTCGGCACCCTGATGCCGAGCAGCGAGCGCCGACACCAGGCCCTCAACGAATTTTTCGACCACCGCCTGAGCGCCGCAACCGACCGCCAGGAGGCCATGCGCAGCCTGCTGCCCTTAGCCGCCGGGCGCGGCGACCTGCACGACGCCGGCCTCGCCGAACTCTACCGCGATCTGACCGTCGGCCAGGTGGGCGTGCTGGCGTCGTGGTGCCAGGCCTTCCTCGACTACGAAGAACAAGAGCACCGGGCCGGGCGGCCGTTCACCTACGGTGACACCGCCATCGGCAATATCCTCTTTGGCGGCTGCTACCTCGAAGCGGGACGCAATTTCAACGACGCCGTGGCCGCCTACGCCCACTTCTGCGACGTGCGCGGCGAGGTCCTCAATATAACCGACGGCGCCAACCTGGTGCTGACGGCGCTCAAGGCCGACGCCACCTTCCTGCCAGACGAAGTTTCCATCGTCTCGCCCCAAGAAGACGACGCGGCGCTCGAAGAGCTCTTTCTGCTCGAAGACTATTTGCCAGAAGAAGACATAGCGGACCTATCCGGCCTGTCCAAAGACGAGCGCCTGGACTTTTTGCGCCAGCGCCAGCAAACACCCACTGCCCACGCCAGCGCCCTGGAGGCCATCGCCGCCGCCGACCTGATCATATACGGGCCCGGCACCCAACACTCCTCGCTCTTCCCCTCCTATCTCACCGCCGGGGTGGCCGAGGCCATCGTCGCCAACGACAAGGCCGAAAAGATTTTCGTCGCCAACATCCGCCATGACCACGACATCCAAAACCAAACCGTGCGCTCGCTGCTCAATTCCTTCCTCTTCAATATGACGCGCAAGGGCCAAGTAACCGTCGACACGCAGCAATTGATCACCAACCTCTTTGTCCAGGACCCCGACCACGCCAACATGAACCGCGACGACGCCGGCGACTATATTCCCTTTGACAGCGGCTCCGTCGATCTCGACCCGCAGGCGGTGACGGCGCTCGACTGGGAGGAAAAAATCGGCGCCCACTCCGGCGGCCAAATCGTCGACGAAATGCTGGGCATCGTCCAGCGCCTGGTCGATGTCAAGGTGGAACCCTACCGCCACAAAGTCTCCATCGTATTGCCCGCCCTCAATGAAGCCAACACCGTACAAAAGGTTTTGCGCTCCGTCGGCCAGCTCGATTTCAGCCACCTCAAAGTCAGTAAGGAAATCATTCTGGTGGATGGCGGCTCCAGCGACGGCACCCTTGAACTGGCCATAGACGAAAAATATGTGCGCGTCTACGCCCTCGAAGGACGCCAGGGCCGCGGCGAGGCCCTCAAGTTTGGCCTCTCCCGAGCGCGCGGCAACGTGGTGGTGTTCTTCCCCTCCGACGACGAATACGACGTCGAAGACATCACCGCCGTGGTGGAACCCATCGTGCGCAATCAATTCAACGTGGTCATCGGCAGCCGCGCCATCAAATGCCTCAACCTCAACCAGCGCATCCGCCACATCTACAACAACCAGTGGCTGGCCTTTGTCCTGAGCAAGTACGGCGGCATGTTGCTGAGCATCGCCTCGCTACTGCTCTACAGCCGCTACGTCAGCGACCCCTTTTCCACCCTCAAGGCCTTTGACAGCGCCCTGCTCAAAGACCTCGAACTCAAATCGTCGGGGGTGGACCTGGAGACGGAGATCATCGCCAAAGTGAGCAAGCGCGAAGAATTTATTCTGGAAGTGCCGGTGCAGTACCGGCCGCGGCGGCGCTCGGAGGGCAAGAAGACTACGGTACTGCAGGGTTTGAAGGCGCTGACAGCGCTGCTCACCTGGCGCTTTCGCAGTTAGGGCATTTCGCCACCGGCGCACACTCACAAACGATACTTATGCCCAGCACGCCCGACCGCCCGTAAGTCTCCTTTTCGTGGAACTGCGTCGGCTGGATTTCACTGCCATAGGGATCGCCATAAATTTCCCTCCTGCTCTCATTGGACAGATTGTTGAGCTTCAGGAAGAGATCTACATTGTCATTCAGACGCCGATTGGCTGATAGATCCACAATGCAATTCCTCGCTCGAGCGCGCCACCGCGGCTGTAGTCCAGCTTCCACTGCCGCAAGCGGTAGGTACCGGCCACATCGGCCAGGACAAAGCGCTGGTCCTCGCGCCGATTGCGCGTCTCCTTAAACTCGGAAGAAGCGCCCGGAGTGAATTGGCGACGGCGGCGAATCTCGTCGTCCAGAAAGCGGTTCCACGTCAGGTTGAGACGTATTTCGTGGGTCAAAGAAAAGCAGTAGTCCACCCCCAGCAGGGCGCCGCTGCGCTGCCGCTGGACATCGTAATTGTCCCAGCGGTGGTAGTCTACCGCATCGCTGCCGGGCGCGTCATAGGCAATTTCGTTGAGCAGAGCTCCCCGATTGGTGCGGTAGAAATTGCCGGTGGCCATGAGCCCCACTTTGCCGTCCATAAACCGACGGCTGGCGACACTGCTGAACTGGCCTATTTCACTGCCCCATTCGGCAAAGCGGGAAACTTTGTCGTTCCACCCTCCGGCCAGAGAAAAGGCGTACTGCGCTTTGGCGGACGGCCGCCTGAGTATCAGATCGATCGCCCCGCCCATGGCATCGGCATCCATGTCGGGCGTCAGGGCTTTGGTGACCTCGATGAATTCGATATTGTTGCTCTGAATAATGTCCATGCCGACGGCGCGGCCCTCCTCTGGGCTGGCGGTGGGGCTGGGTATGCGCTTGACATTCACCGTAACGGAAGTTGAGCTGGGCGCTGAGCCGCGCACGTGTACAAACTCGCCCTCGTCCTGATCGCGATCGATGGCTATGCTGGGCAAACGCTGCAGCGTCTCGGCCGCGTTGAAATCGGGAAAGCGGGCGAACTGCTCGTCGGCCACCACATTATTTATGTTGAGTGCTTCCTTCTGAGCGTTGAGCGCCTGCGCCTGGGCGCCGATGATCTGGCCGACCACCACCACGCCCGCAATGGCAAAGATGTCCTCCTCGAGCACAAAGTCGACGACCAACTCCTCGCCCTCGCGCAAAACGACCTCTCTAATGGCCGGCTTATAACCCAAATGCGTCGCCCGGGCGTTGTAGGTGCCGGCGGCAACGTGGTTTAGCACGTAGCGCCCGCTCAGATCGGTGATGCTGCCTAAGCGCGTGTCGAGCAATTGCACATTGGCATTGGTCAAGACCTGACCGTTCACATCACTTACCGTGCCAACGAGCCGACTCTGCGCTTCTACATCCGCCTGATTTACAATCAATAATGCCGTTGCAAGCAATAGGATGCGACACGTTGATTTGGTCACGATTCACCTCCTCTTGCTAGGAAGGGGCAGGACTCTTATTTATTAGGGCTACCAGCTAAGGCGCATTTGACATTTATCTCTCTATTTAATTCTATCAAATTCGCTAGACATTGTCAGCAAGCCATATCCCCGCCAGGCCTGTCGAATCCCATGCCCACACAGCCTATCACCATCAACCCGACGCCATGAACCAAACAGAACAATGGCAGCGCGACGGATATCTCGTCCATCGCAACGTCTTTGATGTGGCATTGGTCGAGCAGTTGCGGGAAATCTGCGACGATGCACTCGGCCAGTGGCAGCACCAAAGCACCGCAGAAGGGGAGCCGGGAAAGCACTACTACGGGCCCGATGCGTGGATCATGCTCCACCTCAACCACCCCAAATATCACCACCCCCGTCCCCAGCGCCTGGCCACCCTACTCAACGCCGTCGCCGACCCGCACATACTGGCCGTCTTAAACGACATCTTTCGCGAAACCTCTGTCTTAGTCCAGATCAACTACTACGTCGACCCGCCGCAATCGCGCCCGGCCGCCTGGCACCGCGATTCGCAATTTTACGCCCAATTCACCGGCGAAGACGAAACGCCGTCTATCCACCGCGAGGCCGATCCGCCGCGCGAGGTCCACATGCACATCCCCCTGGTGCCCACAGCGGCCACCGAAGTAGTGCCCGGCTCCCACCTGCGCACCGATACCCCTGAGGAAGACAGCATCCGCCGCGACAACCCCCATGCCGACGATATGCCCAACGCGCTGCGCCTCCACCTCGAACCAGGCGATCTGGCATTCTTCCACGTCAACGCCCTGCACCGCGGCCGCTACGTGCAAGGTGTCCCCCGCCGAACCATAGCCGTCACCTTAAACCGCGCCGCCGACCCCCGCCCCATTACGGCCGCAATGATGGAAAAACGAACCGGCTACGTCGCCGCCTACCAACCCTGGTTCGCAAACCCCGAGTATCTCGACGGATGTACACCGGCCGCACGCGAATTTTACCAGCGATTTATCGATGTCTACAGAGAAGGCTGGCGCCCAGAGTACTTAAAGACACTGCACCAAAGCCTACAAGAATATTATACGAAATACTGAGCCGGATCCGAATCAGCGCAGTCAATAACCATACGTCCACTGGCGCCGGGGGGTGGCGGTTTTGCCGGCGGTGCTTTGTGGGGGCGGACGCCGGGGGCAAGGGCGGCCGGGACTCA
>CAXGRO010000421.1:0-5465 GCA_964012055.1 uncultured bacterium | reverse complement strand
AGCCCTCCAACCACAGCAACGGCAACAACCGCGACCGCCAGGGCCGCCTAGTCACCTGCGAGCACTCCACCCGCCGTATCACCCGCACCGAGCACGATGGCCGCGTCACCGTGCTGATGGATAGCTTTGACGGCAAGCCACTCAACTCGCCCAACGACATCGTCGTCCACTCCGACCATTCCGTATGGTTCACCGACCCGGGCTACGGCATCATGATCGCCTACGAGGGCGAACTGGCCGACCCCGAGTTGCCCAACTGCGTTTATCGCCTCGACCCCGACAGCGGCCAGGCCACCGTGGTCGCCGACGACTTTGTGCGCCCCAACGGCCTGTGCTTCTCGCCCGACGAAAAGCAGCTCTACATCGTCGACACCGGCCGCTCGCACGACCCCGACGCCCCCTCGCACATCCGCGTCTTTGACGTCGACGGCCCGCGCCTGAGCAACGGCCGCGTCTTTGTCGACATGACGCCGGGCACCTCCGACGGCATTCGCACCGACATCCACGGCAACCTCTGGTCCAGCGCCGGCTGGGCTGGGGAGGGCTTTGACGGCGTCCACTGCTACGCCCCCAACGGCGACCTCATCGGCAAAATTCACCTGCCCGAAACCGCCGCCAACCTCTGCTTCGGCGGCCTCAAGAAAAACCGTCTCTTCATCGCCGGCAGCCAGTCGCTCTACGCCGTCTACCTAGAAACCCGGGGCGCCCAAACGCCGTAGGGGAAACCGCCCTCGCGCCGCCCACCGCACCAACATTAACTCGCCGCCTCCTCGCTTTGTATGGCTTTTGGACGCCCGCCGCGACCTGGTGTTCTACATCGGCTCGGCCCTGGTCGGCTGGCTCTACCTCGCCGTCATCTACTATGCCATCGACACCCTCAACAACCCGCTTGAAGATACCTTCGCCACCCTGCACCTGGGCTCGTTTGCTCTCTCCCTGACGCTGGATTTTCTGGTCGTCGTCAGCTGGGCCTACGTTCTCGACGCGCCGCACGTCTGGGTCACCCTGGCGCGCACCCTCTGCGACCCGGAGGAGTGGCGCACCCGCCCCCGCGCCCTGCTCAACTCTTTTGCTTTCTTTCTCGTCGGCCCTTTGCTCATCCTCTCACCCTAACTCGTTGGCGCCCTCATTGGTTCATTCGATTACGCCCTTTCCGAAGAAACTATGGCACTGGGCGCTGTCATTTTCTTTGTCTTCTTCCGCCTGTGGGCCTACTACCACGTGGTGCGCCAGCACTGGGGCTTCTTTGGCCTCTACAAACGCAAAGCCGACGATTTTGCCCACCACCGGCTCGACACCTGGTTCTTTAATACGACCATGTACGCACCCCTAGTGCTCTTCCTCACTAGCCCGTTCTATCCAAACACGCCCGGCTTTACCAACCTGGGCCTGCACGCACCTATTATCGCCGACTACAGCATCGCCGTCGTCGTCCATCCGCTCGCCTGGCTGTTTTACGCCGCTGTAGTTTTCCTCTACCTCGTCCATCAGTTCCGCATCTGGCGCCAAAAGAGCCCACTCAATGCCAGCAAGCTACTCTACATGGCCCTGATCGCACCACTCCATTTGGCCGCCTTCAGCCACCCCGTCACCGCCGTCTTCATCGTGCCGCTGGTGACCGTGGGCCACAACATACAATACTTGTGCATCGTCTACATCTACGGCCGCAAGAAGTACTCGTCCAACACCGCGCCGCAATTCCCTGAACCCGCGTGCTCTTTGCCAACCTGGGCCTCTACATGCTGGCCGGACTCGTCTTCACCTTCCTGCTCTACCGCGGCCCCTGGATCGACTGGCTACAATCTTTTACTGGCCTGCGCCTCGACGAAGTGCTACTCAATTCGCTGGGCATGATGGCCGGGGTGCGCGACCCGGCGGCCCTAGGTTTGGGCGAGCAACTCTTCGCCGCCGCATTGCTCGGCTTTGCCATGCAGCACTACTACCTGGACGCCAAGATCTGGCGCGTCAGCCGCGACGAAAGCATACGCCGCCACCTCGACGTGTGAAAAAGAGACTCGTCATAGCTCTTGGCCTGCTCCTGGTCGTGCTCGCCCCCGAATTTATCGTCGACCAAGTGGCCCGCCGCCTCAACCGCGTCTCTCAACCCGGCCCCTATGCGGTGAGTGAACAAGCCGCCGCTTTACATCGTAACTTATCCATCGCCGACCTGCACGCCGACGCGCTGCTGTGGAACCGCGACCTGCTGCCGCGCAGCCCGCACGGACACATCGACCTGCCGTGCCTGCGTCAGGGCCGCGTCGCCCTGCAAGTCTTTAGCGCCGTAACTCATATTCCCTGGGGCATCAACGAACACCACAACCCCGCCAACGGCGACCTCCTCCTTCCCCTGGTCGTACTACAGCGCTGGCCGCCGCGCACCTGAACCAGCCTCACACAGCGCACCCTCTACCAGGCCCGCAAACTCGAAGAACTGGCCCAGCGCGCCAGCGACGAACTCCTCCTCATACGCTCGCGCCGCGATTTAACCACCCTGCTCAAACGCCGCCACCGCGGCGCAACCACCGTGGGCGCCGTGCTCGGCCTCGAAGGCGCCCACGCCCTCGAAGGCAAAGCGAAAAACCTCGAACGCCTCTTTGCCGCCGGCTACCGCATGCTGGGCCTGGCTCACTACGTCGATAACCAGGTGGCCGGCTCCGCCCACGGCGAACACAAGGGCGGCCTCACCCCGTTGGGCCGTCGCATTGTGCGCCGCGCCCAAGAACTCGGCATGCTTATAGACCTGGCACACACCTCGCCGCAATCCATCGAAGAAGTGGCCGCCCTCACTACCGCCCCGCTAGTCGTCTCCCACACCGGCTTCCGCGCCACCTGCGACACCCCCCGCAATCTCTCCGACACCCATTTGCGCGCCGGCGCCAACAGCGGCGACCTCGTCGGCATATCCCTCTTACCCGCCGCCACCTGTGGCCAGAACCTCGACCACGCCGTAGCCGCCATCCTCCACGCTGTGCGCACCGTCGGCGCCGACCACGTCGCCCTGGATTGCGACTTCGACGGCGCTGTCACCACCCCCATCGACGCCGCCGGGCTGCCCAAACTGACCGAAAAACTGCTCGATGCCGGCCTCTCCCCAGAAGAGGTCGAGTCCATCATGGGCGCCAATGTCCTCCGCCTCTTGAACTCCACCCTGCCGCAGTGATATCTTAATTATCATGTCGACAAAACAAACCCGCCGTACCTTTCTCAAACAGACCACCGCTCTGGCGCTCGGTTTGTCCACCTGCCCCCGTCGCTGGCCACCCCATCCAAAAAGAAGGCGCCCATGCAACTCAAACCCACCGTTCAGGCAGAAGAAGACATCTACACCTACGCGCCCGCCGACAACGGCGCCGGCCCCTTGTGGTGCCACGGCTCCACCATCGTCGCCCGTCGCCACCAGGAGGTGTACGTAGCCGCCCTCGAAACCATACCCGACCAGCCACCCCTGCACAACTGCCGCTGGCTGCTTTACCAGCGCACCGACGCCGGCTGGCGCCTGGTGCACCGCGACCACAGCGGCCGCACCCGCGAGCCGTCGCCCATTGCCCTGCTGGGCAACGGCGACCTGCTAGTTTCGGCCAACCCCACCCTCGCCGACCAGGCCGACCGCAGCGGCCCAGCGGCGCCCACCGTCTTCCGCTTTAACACCGAGCGCATCGACGCGCCGCCGGCGCAACAACACCTCATATGGCAGGGCCAACCCGCCTTCTCCGAACACTCTTACCGCACCGTGAGCGCCGACGCCGCCCACAACCAAGTGCTCTACATACAAAACGTCGGCATGGATGCCGCCCACCTCTCATTGCTGCAGAGCGACGGCCAGTGGACCGGCCTGGGCACCCTCGCCTGGCCCCGGGAAGAAACCTACGCCCAGCCCCAAGCCGTGCGCCTGTGCTACTCCAACGTCGCCCTGCGCGACGAGGCCGCGCACTTTTTGGGCGTGGGCGACATTGTCGAGCCTGTGGAAGCGTGGCACCAGGCCAAATTTGAATTCTCCGGCCGCAAATGGGACTACGTTTTCCGCCGCCTGTTTTACGCCCACACCCCCGACATCGCCCGCCAACCCTTTGGCGACTGGCTCGAACTGTCCAACCTGGACGCCACCGCCGGCTACATCCAAAGCGGCGACATCTGGATAGCTGCCGACGGCACCGCCCACCTCCTGTGGACCGAGACCAGTGTGGACGCGCGCCTGCGCGACCGCTTCTTCCCCGGCGAAGCCATCACCTACTCCCTGCAGTATCTCACCCTGCGCGACGGCCACGTCGAGCAACGCCGCACCCTCGCCCGCGTCGCCGAAAACGAAGCGGGCCTGCGCCCCCACCTGGCGCGCTTCCACGTGCTGGAAGACAAAACACTCGTCGTCCTGGCCACTTTCTCGGCCAACGGGCCGGCGTCGGACCTGCCCGCCTTTGTCTACCGTCTCACCCCTATCACCCCCGACCTGCAATGGGCCGACGTCCCCTTTGCCCAACCCATCCGAGGCATCTTTCTCACCAACACCGGGCGCGGCGGCTCACCGCCTTCTTCCACCATCGACATAGTCGGCATGAGCCCGCGCACCTCCCACACCCTGGCTTACGCCCGCATCCAGATCGAACGGACCGACGGTTAGGGCAAACGCATACGTCCAAGTCTTCTCTGCCCGCAAAACACATTTCGCTGAAGAAAAACCACCGAATGTCGATATAAAGAAGAAGTCATATCATATGTAGTGTATTAACCAGACAGGTTTCATATGTACCCCGTTACGCTCACCGTCCAGGTCGGCAGCATCCAGCAATCCAACGGCAGCTACGCCCCCTCCATCACCGTAATCCGCCACCAGAACCGCAAGTGGTCCCCCCTGCTCTTTTCCCTTCCCGTACAGCGCGAATTCCCCGCGGCAGAAGAGGCCATCACCTTCGGCAAAGAATCGGCCGTCGAGGCCCTCAAGGTCAGCCACCCCGCGGCGAAAATCGACCTGCGCTAAACCCCGAGTGATCCACAAAACGGGACATTCTCGCGACAAAACTTCGCGACCCTTTTGCCCGACACCCCTGTTCTCATCTTTGCTTTCCATTGCTTGAGCGTAGGATAGGTTTGCGATATATTTCAGCAACTGCTAGTACATAGCATATCTATACCCATCCCAGGCGGAAAATACTTATAGTTTGGCACATTATACGCCCTAGAGCAGATAATATACCATGGGGGTCGGTATCTCCGGCGTGGAAACGGCGGATGGGCAGTTGATTGTGGCGGCGGGCAACCGCGTTTCGCCCACTTTCCTGGAGCGCATTACCAACTACTCGCAGCTTTCCGGCATCAAAGAACCGATTTTAGTTGAAAAGGGGACGGGTGTGGTGGATTGATTTATTGCGAATACCTTAGGTAACAATACTGTGGACACTTTTTCGATTTTGAGCGTATTTTTGTAAGGTTGAAATTCGTAAGTGATTATTTATCAACAAGTTACAAATTTC
>CAXGRO010000420.1:0-5469 GCA_964012055.1 uncultured bacterium | reverse complement strand
TCGGGAAAAGCCAACTTCCGTTTGTCTGAAAAATTCTGCTCTGGCAGTTGGGCTATGGCTTCCTCCACAACCAACGGCTGCAAAGTGGCCTTAATTTCCAACTCCTCGTCGCCCTCAACCACCGCTTCTACATCCGGCGTAGTGGCCGTAACGGCTATGGCGAGTTCGCCTGTAATAGTGGAACCGGCCAGATCAAAAAACCCGGCTCGACTCTCACCCACCGGCACATCGCCGATATTGGCCACCACATCCTGGGGCTGGGCCGACAGGACCAGGACGAGGCCGTTGAGCGGCACGGGCAGATCGTTCTCGACTTCTAGTTCAATGCCACCCGAGCGCACGACCAGGCGTTCTACACCTTCCAATGGAACTCCCACATCAGTAGCGACATCGGTCCCCGGAATGGGAATGGCGACGTCTGGAATATCGTCGGGTAGGTCAATCAGAGAGCCTATACCTACACCAATTGGCGATATGCTCTGCCCAGGTATGGTAATGTCACCAATTGGCGTTTCAAAACTTTCGGATATAGGCGTCACCTGCAAATAGTCGCCCACTTTCTGGGAACCCTGCGTGCCAAAGTTGGCGGTAAAGTTGATGTTCATGCGGCCGTCGTCGTCGATCAGCAAAAACTCCGAACGATCTTCTACCACTTCCTGAATCGTCGTGCTGTCGTTGGCCACTGGAATGCTGATGATCAGATCCGTACTGGGCACCTGCGGGCTCTTTACGGTACAACCCATCGCCAGCGCGCCGAGCAGGACCGCGGCACTACTCGCACAGCGCTGGAGTCCCCTCCAGATCCCCTTGCCGGGATCTCTCGCCCTGTCCATAAGTACATCTCCTTTCTTGATGCGCTACTGTATTCCAAATTCGGAATTATAAATATATGTCATCGCAGCGCCAGATGGTATCTTTTTCTCGGGCCATTTAACTATTTGAGACCGGCCGCTTTCCGCAGGGCCTTAACCTTGTCGGTGCGCTCCCAGGTAAATTCCTTTTCAGTACGCCTAAAATGGCCGTACGAGGCCGTTTTCTGGTAGATGGGCTGGCGCAATTTTAGCGAATCGATAATGCCGCGGGGCGTCAGCTTAAACACCTGCTGCACCACGTCGGCGATCTCGGCGTCGGGTAATTTGCCGGTGCCGTTCGTCTCCACCAGCACCGAAACCGGATCGGCTACTCCAATGGCATAGGCCAATTGCACCTGACAGCGCTCGGCCAAACGCGCCGCCACCACGTTTTTGGCCACATAGCGCGCCATATAGTGGGCGCTGCGGTCCACCTTGCTGGGGTCCTTGCCCGAAAAGGCACCGCCGCCGTGCGGGCACATGCCGCCGTAGGTGTCGACAATGATCTTGCGCCCGGTCAAACCGCAATCGCCGTGCGGACCACCCACCACAAAACGGCCGGTGGGGTTGATGTGGTACACGGTGTCTTTGTCGAGATATTTGGCCGGAATCACCTTCTTGATCACCTGGCTTATCATATCTCGGGTAATGCGCTTGTGCGTGGCCGACGGGTCGTGCTGGGTGGAAATCACCACCGTGTCGACCCGCACCGGCTTGTCGTCGACGTATTCCACCGTCACCTGCGACTTGGCGTCGGGCCGCAAATAGGACAGCTTGTTCTGCTTGCGCAATCGCGCCAAATGCTCCAGCAAGCGGTGCGACAGGGTGATGGGCAGCGGCATCAATTGGGACGTCTCGCGGCAGGCATAACCAAACATCATGCCCTGATCGCCGGCGCCCTGCTCGACATGCAAGCCCTCGCCTTCGCTAACCCCCTGGGAGATATCGGGCGATTGCTGGTCCAGTGCCACCATCACGCCGCAGGAGCGATAGTCAAAACCCTGCTCTGGATCGTTGTAGCCAATCTCCTCTATGGTACGGCGCACGATGGCCTGGATATCCACCTGGGCTTTGCTGGTAATTTCGCCGGCAACCACAACCTGGCCGGTCGTAACCAGCGTTTCACAGGCCACCCGCGAATTGCGGTCCTGCGCCAGCATGGCGTCGAGAATGGCATCGGAAATCTGGTCGGAGACCTTGTCGGGGTGTCCTTCGGAAACCGATTCCGAAGTAAAGAGATATTTGTTCATTACAACTCCTTTGGTTGAATTTTAGCTAGTTATTTGCGATAAATCGCCCACGTTGAGACAGCTCATGCGACCTTTGACCGTCGCCTGAAAGCCGATGAGCGAGTTTTCTAGCAGCACGTCTTCGGCAATGGCCTGTTCGCCCACTATGGTATTGCGCACCACGGCCCGCTGCACCCGCGCCTGGCGTCCAATTGACACATAGGGCCCAACGACCGAGTCGCTCACCTGAGCCGAGGGATCGATGTGCACGGGCGGCACAATGACCGTATTGGCGGCGACGGCGGGCGACGGTGCCGTTTCCAGAAGATGTCGGTTGGTATCTAACAGGGCCTCTTGGGTGCCGCAATCAAACCAGTGTTCCACCGCAAACGTGCCCAGGTGGGCCCCTTTTTCCACCATCAATTGGAGGGCGTCGGTGAGTTGGAACTCGCCCTGAGTCCGCACATTTTGCTCCATAAGTTGCTCCAGGCAACCAAAAAGCAATTCCGAGTCCCTGATGGCATTCACCCCTACAATCGCCTTATCCGAGACAAATGTCTCGGGTTTTTCCACCAATTTCGCCACCCGACCTCCGCTTTCTAAAACCACGCCAAAACGGCTCGGATTTTTCACCTGTTTAATCCCCAGCATGCCCGCCGCCTTCTGTTGCAACACCCCGGCCAGGTCGGCCTGAAAGATCGTGTCCCCGTATACCATCAACATGGGCCGATCCCCCACCACCGGGCGCGTGAGCGCAATGGCGTGGCCCAAACCGAGCAATTCTTTTTGTTCTACGTACTCGACTGCGGCAAAATCGCTGCGCTGGCGCACGTAGTCGACAATGAGATCCCCCATATAGCCTACAACCAAAATAATGCGTTCTATGCCCATGGGAACCAGTTGATCTAAAATATGCCCAATAATGGGTTGACCGGCCACGTGGAGCAACGGTTTGGGACGGGTGTGCGTGTGGGGACGCAAGCGCATGCCCGACCCCGCCACCGGCATTACCGCCCAAAAATCACTCGCCGCTATCTGTCCCATCTCACCTCTCTTCCGCTTGTTCCACCCACCCGAAAGGCAGTTCGGTGAGGCGATCTCCCATGGTATCCTCCAGCAAGGTGCGCACTTCCCGGCCGGTTTGCGCCGCCAGGCAACACTCGGCCAGACGCTGGGCCTCGACCAAACTAATAGAGCGGATTATCTCTTTAACTTCGGGAATAGACCCCGGACTCAAGCTCAGAATATTCAGCCCCAACCCGACTAATAGTGCGGTGGCCAGCGGCACGCCGGCCATTTCGCCGCATATGCTCACCGGCACATGGTGTCTCTTGCCCGTATCGGCTACTGTTTTGACCAGTTGCAGCACCGCCGGATGGAAGGGATCATAGAGATCGGCCACTTTGGTGGTGCCGCGGTCAACGGCCAGGGTGTATTGGGTTAGATCGTTTGTCCCCAGGCTAAAGAAATCGACTTCTGCGGCAAACTGTTCCGCCAGAATAGCCACCGATGGCACTTCGACCATAATGCCTACCTTGCAGTCCTGTGCAAAGGCTTGCCCGGCGGCGCGCAGTTCGTCCTTGCTTTCCTCTAGCAGGGCACGCGCCCGGCGCAACTCGTCCAGATTTGATATCATGGGGAATAAAATTTGCACCTCGCCGCCGTGGCCGGCCCGCAGCAGGGCGCGCAATTGCGTTTTGAACATTTCGGGCGTGTCCAGACAAATGCGGATGCCACGCCAGCCCAAAAACGGGTTAGCTTCGGTGATCGCGTCGAACAAATTCGACAATTTGTCGCCGCCCAGATCCAGGGTGCGCAGAACCACAGGATAGGGCGCCATGGCCTCGACCAGTTGTCGGTAACTGGCCAATTGTTCCTCCTCGGTAGGCAAGCGGTAGCCCAGGTAGAGAAATTCTGTGCGGTACATGCCCACGCCACGGGCACCGTTTTCGACGGCCGCCTGCACCTCGAGCGGCACGTCGATATTGGCCAAGAGTTCAATCTCCTGGCCGTCCGTGGTGACCGCCGGTAAATCGCGGCG
This sequence comes from uncultured bacterium, assembly GCA_964012055.1. Lineage (GTDB taxonomy): Bacteria > Latescibacterota > UBA2968 > UBA8231 > UBA8231 > CAXGRO01. The sequence continues at coordinate 1,348 of CAXGRO010000420.1, read as the reverse complement.
TTCGCTCAGGCTGCGCTCGCGCCGCACCTGGCGCCGCAATTGATTGCTGTAGAGCCGTATAACCTCGGCGTCGGGGCGCACGTGAACCACGCCCTGATTGCCGTCGATAATGATCTGATCGCCCGAGCGGATCGCCTTGGAGCCCGTCTCCGTGCCCACTACCGTGGGCAGGCGCATGGAGCGGGCGATGATGCTGGTGTGGGAAGTGGCGCCGCCGACATCGCTGACAATGCCCTTGATCTGACGGCGCTCGAGCAGAGCTATTTCCGAGGGCAAGAGCTCATGGACCACCACAATGGTATTGGCGCGCAACGCCTGTAAGGCCTGCACTTCGCCCCCGGCCAGGCGAATCAGCACCTGGTTTTCAATGTCCATCACGTCGCTGAGGCGGGCGCGCAGATATTCGTTTTCGATACTCTCAAAAATCTTCTTCATCTGCTCCAGGGTTACCGAAAAGGCGCGCTCGGCCGGGTAGTTCTTCTCGCGGATCCTAGTCAGTGTCTGCTCTTTGATTTGCGGATCTTCCAGCATGGCCAGCTGGGCTTGGAATATTTGCGCGATATCGGCGCCCTGTTCCAACTCCACCAGGCGCTGCGTACGGCGTATCTCCTCGCCGGCCTGATTGAGCGAGTTGAGAAAGCGCTCTACTTCGGCCTCAACCAGGTGTGGCGCAATACGGCGATTGCCAATGGGAGGGACTTCCTTGTTGTAAATGAATGCCCGACCAATGGCAATGCCCGGCGAGGCGGCAATGCCCCGCATCTGTCTATAGGTGGTGAAATGGGTCAACTTTGATCCTCAAAGTTGCTTTCCAAAAGTTCAACCAGGGCGGCCAGGGCCTCCTCCTCATCCGCTCCTTCGGCTTCCACAGTGATCTGGGCGCCCTGCTCGGCGGCCAGCATCATGACGCCCATAATGCTCTTGCCGTTGACGCGTTGCGCTTCGGCGTTTGACAGCAAGATCTCTGACCCGTACTGGGCTGCCCGTTGTACGATGAGCGCGGCCGGGCGGGCGTGAATACCCAGGGGGTTGTTTACCGTCGCTGTCTTGGAGACCATCTGCTAACCTCCGGAAATCCCCTTACGTTTCTTTTTGCCAAATAGGCGCTTGAGCAACCCCGGCCGCGACGGCGCGCGGCGCATGGGTATGACCGTCTCCTCTATTACTTCACCGTCGATGGCGCGGGTTTTCGCTGAACAGGCGCTGCACTACGACGCCGCCGCACAGTTCCAGCACCCGCGCCCGTGCAGCGGCCAGGCTAAACGGCCGCTTGTCCAGGTCGTGGCCGTCGCTGGCGACCATCTCAACCCAGCCGCGCTCCAATAAAAATTCAGCCGTTTGCTGGGCA
>CAXGRO010000419.1:0-5481 GCA_964012055.1 uncultured bacterium | reverse complement strand
CTAACAAACCGCCGTGCGGATCAGCATCGATTAATTATTATCACGCGACAACTCTTCTATTGAATATTTTAGTTATAGACGACGAAGAACTCGTCCTCCGCACCCTAACCCGCTACATCGAGCACCGCGACGACACCCCCTACAGCGCCTCCGACGGCAGGATGGGCCTGCGCCTCCTCGACGAAAACCCCATCGAAATCGTCATCACCGACATCCGCATGCCCGACCTCGACGGCTTTGACGTCTTGCAACACATCCGCGACCACAACCCCGAAATCCCCGTCATCATCATCACCGCCTACGCCAATACCGACATGGCCATCCAGGCAGTCAACAACGGCGCCTTTGCCTTCTTGCAAAAACCCGTTTTGGCCGACGAACTCAGCGCCAAAATCGACGAAGCGACGCTCCACTTGCAGCAGCGCCAGCACCAACACGCCAAAATCGACGACCTCGAAAAAACCGCCCAGCAGCAACGCCAGCACCTGCAGCGCGAGCAGGCCTTTAGCACCGCCATCCTGCGCAATATACCCTTTCCCGTCTGCCTCGTCGACCGCGACGGCATCATCCAATTGGCCAACGCCGCCTTCCGCCACCACTGCGCCTGCAAGGGGGACTCCGTGGAGGGGCAATCGCTAACAGCGCTCTTGCAGGCGCTCGACCTTTCACCCTTTGCGCCGCACGAGGTGTTCACTCGCTTTCAGGGCACCGAAACGTCCCCGGGCATCACCATCGAGATACCCAACCAAAATGCCGACGGTCACCAGCGCCACGTCCGCTATTTCTACGTCACCGGCTTTGCCGTCGAATCGCCCGATGCCGCCGTCGAAAGCGGCCTCACCTGCCTCTTCCTGCAAGACCACACCCTGAGGATACAGCTGGAAAACGAGCAAAAACTGCGCAATTGGTGCACCCAAAAAACCTACGAATTCTGCGAAAAAACGGCCTCCCTCATCCACTCTCTCGACCTGCTGAAAGAAATCGCGGAACACCTGGCCGCCATGGTCGAACACTTCAATCCGGTCCAAGTACGCCTGACCTACAACGACAACTGCTATATCGCCGGCCAACCCTGTGACGCCGAATACCCCTATCTCAGCGAAAGCTTTGCTTTGGAAGAGGAGCGCAAGGGACAATTAGAACTGTTCTCCACTGCCCCCGCCAACGTCGAACTGCAGCGCGACTTTGTCAACAAACTGTCGGAAATTTTGGTGCGCCGCATCGAGGCCCGCGAGTTCGAAATGCGCCTTTTGCAAGCCAGCCAATTGCGCGCCCTGGGTGAGATGTCGGCCGGCGTGGCGCACGAACTCAACCAACCGCTCAGCGGCATACGCACTTTTGCCGAGAGCATCCTCTACGGCATGAAACATGGCTGGGAGTTGGAAGCGCAGGAGTTGCACCAAATCCTCGACGACATCGTAGGGCAGGTGGACCGCATGACCAATATCATAGACCACATGCGCACCTTCTCGCGCGCCCACTCCGAAGAAGACCCCACCACTTTTCACATCAAAGCGGTGGTCGACGACGTGTTTAAAGTAGTCGACAGCCAATTGAAAGTACACGGTATTGCGGTAGACGTGCAGGTCGATGCCGACTTGCCCACCTGCCAGGGTTGGCCCCAGCAAATAGAGCAGGTGTTGCTCAACCTCATCGTCAACTCGCGCCAGGCTATGGACGAGTACCAGCAAAAAATAGCCGAGGGCAAAATGAGTGCGGCGGCCAACTGGCGCCCCGCCCTGAGCATTGAGGCCGGCGTCCACCCCAACGACAACACCCTGTGGGTCCACATCTCCGACACCGGCGGAGGCATTCCCGAGGCCACCATCGGGCGCATTTTTGAACCCTTCTTCACTTCCAAAGAAGTGGGCGAGGGCACCGGGCTGGGCCTGTCGATTTCGCGCAGTATCGTCCAGCGCCACAGCGGCACCCTCGAATTGGAAAACCGGCCCGGCGTCGGCGTCACGTTTAAGATCGTCCTGCCGATTTGCCATGAGACGAATGGCGAATAACCCATGACAACCGAGACCACCGCCCACAATCTCTCCCTCTTCCTCATAGACGACGAAGAAGTCATCCACAAAAGTGTGGGCGATTTTCTCGAAAAAATGGGTTACGCCGTACACCACGCCTACAGTGGCGACGAAGGCCTGGCGCTCTTTGCCGATTCTGAGGTCGACATCATCATCAGCGACGTCAAGATGCCCGGCCTCGACGGCATCCAGTTGCTGCGCAACCTCAACCAAAATCGGGCCGACGTCGAAGTTATTCTCATCACCGGACACGGCGACCTCGACATCGCCATTTCGCTGTCCCGCTTCTGATTCCACTTCATATAGATTTAAGTAAGTTTTAAATTTCCAATAGTTTGTAGTAACTCACCTCATTTGGCATAGAGCTTGCATAGAAGACGGCGAAGACGCGCCCAAAGAACCGCTCAATATCGTCTGCGGCCAATTTCTCACTGCCGCCTTTGGTAGCCAGCCCGTATTCGACCTATCGATCCCCTGCGTCGAACGCCTCGATGCGCAGGCCTGGGCAGCCCACTCGACGGCGCCCGACACGACCGCCCCGTCCTCTTCAGCCTCATTCTGGAGTAGCACACCCATGGCCATCCGCGTTTTGATCGTAGACGATTCCGCCATTGTGCGGCAGATTTTTTCGGAAGAACTCTCCAGCGACCCCGAACTAGAAGTTGAGGGCACCGGGTTGGGCCTGGCCATCGCGCAAACCATAGCCAAACGCCACGGCGGTTCCATCCGGGCTACCAGCGAGGAAGGAGAGGGAACCTGTTTTCACCTGACTTTTCCAACGTTCCTTAAAAATTGACAAATTAATCTTGGAATGCGATCTTGTAAGATATTTGCCACGAATACGGCGGCGCTTAGTGCCCGCCCAATAAAAATCATAGGCAAGGAGCGGTAAGTGAAAATCTTACTCATCGACGACGAAGAGGTCATAACCAACTATTTCACCCAATTGGCCAATTCGCGCGGCATTGAAGACATCGACACGGCCGGCAGCGGCGAAGAAGCCCTGACTTACGTGATGCGCAAAAACTACGACCTCATCACCCTCGACATCAGGATGCCCGGCGTCAGCGGCCTGGAAATCATCGCCATGTTGCGTAATATGTGCCCCCACGCCATCATAGCCGTCATCTCCGGCTACATTCCCGATGAAATCGACGCCGAAGTGGCCGACTGCGTCGACGTCCTCATAGACAAACCCGTCAATATAGAAACGTTTAACAAATTGCTCTCCTGCACCGAACAAATCTGCCAGACCATGGAAACCATCCGCTCTCTAGGCCTCGTACCCGAAAGCACCCGATAAATAAACCGACCGTCCCGTATCCCAAAATCCCATGTCCGAAGTCTTCAACATAGACGCCGCCGCCGCCGCCATTTCAGCGGCCGACAATATAGCCGAGAGCGAGTCGCTGACGCCCGACCAAAAAGTGCGCGTCTTTGACACCGGTGACCAAAACGGCGTGGTCGGAGGAGACATTCTGGGCGACGCCACGGTAAAAGGCAAGGGCTCTCTGCTGGTTCAAGGCGACGTATTGGGCGGCGAAGACACCCCCCCCTGCCGTATAGACGTAGACGGCGACGTGGTCATTACCGGCCACGTCAAACACACCCAAATCCGCAGCCGCAGCTTGCAGGTGGGCGGCGAGGCCCACCACCTGCAAGCCAACGTGGCCGACTTCGTCAAAATTGGCGCTGACCTGCACGCTGCGCAGCTGGTGGTGGGCAGTTACGACGCCCGCAAGCGCCGCATCGAAGAACTGCGGCACCAACTCGAGCGCCAGCGCGAAAAGCGCGAATCGCTCGACCGCCAGATCAGCCAGGACGAGAAGCGCATCGACAAGTCCTGTAAAACCACCCGCATCCCCCTCAACTTCAACGTCGGCCAGCTGGTGCAGCACCAGCACGACCGCATCCAGATCAACCTCGGTTCCTTCTACGAGTCCATTGGCGGCCACCGCGGCATAAAAACCAAAAACGCGTTGACCGAATTTTTTGCCAAGGGCATCGTCGGCGTGCTGGCCCGGGCCAACCGCAAGTATATCAGCGACAACCCAGCCCGCGAAAAAGTCTTCCTGCAATTGCTCAAAGGCCTGCGCGAACTCTTTATCCAAGTAACCAAGCGCGACCTGGTCATCCAGCAGATCGACGCCATACAGACCGAGATCGACCGCCTGGTGGACGACATGCGCGGCCAGCAACCCACCATTTGCATTCAGGGCACCGTGGTCCCCCAGACCGATATGAAATTTATCTTGCCCCGCGTCGTGCGCGAAGAAGTGGGCGATTTGACCTACAGCGACCAAAACGCCACCGCCAAAATCCAACCCGGCGACAACCAGGGACAGCGCTCCTTATTGCTGTGCAGCGCCGAGGGCGAAGAGACGCAGGAAGAATTGGACAATGAAGCAATTCAGGGCCTCGTCTTTCGCACCCAAGCAGGTGCCGTGGTGTGGAACCCGCTCGCCCCGGCCGCGGCTTAACCTACCTGCCAGCTGGCGTGCGCATCATCACCGGCTTCCTCAAGGGACGTACCGTACCCTACAACCCCCGCAAACAAGGCGACATCCGCCTCACCCCCTCGCTGCTCAAGGAAGCGCTCTTTGCCATGTTGGGCCCAGATCTGCGCCACCATACGTTTGTGGACCTGTGCGCCGGCTGCGGCCAGATTGGCCTGGAAGCCCACAGCCGCGGCGCCCGCGTCGTGCTTAACGAGCCCAACCGACAGCGCGCCGCCCACCTGGAAACGCTCTGCCGCCAATGGCAACTGCAAAACATAGAACTACACCGCAACAAAGCCCAGGATCTCATTGCCCACTTGCAAGAGGAGGGCCGCCGTTTTGACGTAGCCTACCTGGACCCGCCGTATCGCGACGAACTCGACAGCCAGCCGCTGGTCCTAGCCCTCTTGCAGCGCTGCGGCAGCGTCCCGCTAATGACCCCTTCGGGCCTGCTCTTCGTCCAGCACCCGCGCCCGTTAGATTTGCCCGCAACGGTGGGCGAGGTGGCCGTTTTGCGCCGCCGCAATTACGGCAATACGACGCTGAGCATCTATCAAAACGCCGCGTATTGACGCTGCCCACTCGACCGCCTATTATTCCCTAATACCGGCGCAATCACCGCTCGTCAAGAGCCACCCGGCCGCCACCCCACAACCTCTTAACCGAAAAGACACCTGTGAAAATCACTCAAGTTCAAGCCATTCCCCTGCGCGTGCCGCGCCCCAACGCCTTTAAAAGCAGCCTGGGGACACACCTGGTCAGCGAAAATGCCGTCGTCGAAATCCACACCGATGAGGGCATCACTGGCATCGGCGAAGCCTGCAGCGTTTGGGACCGCAAAGGCATTGGCGAGAGCGACGACATCAACGGCCTGCTGGCCGATGCCCTGCTGGGCAAAGACCCTTTCCAAATAAGCGATATCACCGCCCTAATGCGGCAAATGTTGCACC
>CAXGRO010000418.1:0-5485 GCA_964012055.1 uncultured bacterium | reverse complement strand
CGCCGGGCGATCCCCCGCCGGTATTGTCCCAGGCGTCGGAAAAAATGACCGGGTATTTGCCTTCCTGCTGCGCCTCCTGCAAGGCCCCCCTGGTATCTGGCCGTGGCGAATGCCACTGCGCCCGCCGCTCCCAGATCCACTCCGCCAATTCGTCGGCGCAGCGCTGCGCCAGCTCCACATCGTCGTCTGTGGCCACGTAGACCGAAGCTCCCATCTCGGGCACGTCGGCCAGCGGAAAGCAAGTGGCGATGGATCCGCAAATCACCCCGGGCATGGCCTCTATCCTATGCAGTTCGGCAATGGCCTCGCGCATGGGCGAATGCGCCGTCACCTGGTTGGTGCCCCACATCAAAGGGATCTGGTGCAACGCCATGGTCGGCTTGAGCCCGTGCCGCAAAATGCGCTCCAGCACATCGGTACACTCGACGCTGCGCTCGACCTGGTCGATCTCGGGATAGGTCTCGCGCCCAATTAGCACGTCGGCCAATTCCACCATGGCGTGCGACATATTGGAATGAATGTCCAGTTGCGCCAATATGGGCACATCGGGCCCCACCAGCTGGCGAATTGCTCCCAGAATATGGCCGTCGCCGTCGCCAATGCCCTCGGCCACCATGGAGCCGTGCAATTCGAGCAAAACGCCGTCGATTTCCCCGGCCGCCTCAATCGCCGCCAGCATGTCCCCCAGAATCTCGTCGAAAATTTCTCTGGGTGTGGACGCGCTGGGATGGGCGTTGGCAAATATCGTGGAAATCAGTTCAAAACCGTGTTTCTCCGCCCCCTGGATAAACCCGCCGATGGCCGTACCCGTGCCGGCGAACTTCTCCAGTATCTCCGCCCCCTTCAAATACCCCATGCGCTGCTCGCGATAACTTGCCCACGTCGTCTGCACCGGCGTAAAAGTACTGGTCTCGTGCGCAAAAGTGCCAGTGATAATTCTGGGTTTTGCCGCCATTTCCCCTCTGCTATTTATACGAGTCGGCAATGATCTGGCGCAGGTGTTTGGTCGCCAGGACGACACACTCTTCACTGCTACAGGTATTGCGATCGCCTACTTCAAAAACCATGCCGATGGTCCCATTAAAATTGACTCCGTGCAAAATTTCCAGCACCCGGGCGTAGTCGATCCACTCCTCCCGCCCGCTGTCGATCTTGTAGATCTTGGCCCGCACATACGTGGTGTGGGGCGCCGTAGGTTCGAGGTAGTCTTTGTAGAGGTCGACATTGGGATCAAATTCGCCGCGCGGGTGCGACCCAATGGCATTGAGCCACTGCCCCGTGTCCATGAGAAAACTAAAATTGGGCCGGTCCGTCTCGCGCAAAATCCTCAGCACCTGATCCGCCGTCATGGCAAAGCTGCCGTTGTTGTGATTCTGCAGCGCCACCTGCACCCCCTGCTGCGCCGCGTAATCGCATATCTCCTGAAAGCTGGCGATCATCGCCCCCCAGAACGCCTCCTGCTCTTCCACCGTATCCGGCCATTTGTGCCGCGCAAAAGCCCGCATCACCTGCGCCCCCAAAAACGCCGTGGTATCGACATCGGCCTTGCCCTGTTGCATGCGCTTGTCCGCGTCCTCCGGCAACCCCACAAACGACCCACCCCCGGTATAGCCAATGTTGAGCCCATTCTTATTGCACAGCCCCTTGAGATAACGCAAGTGGTCATGATCGCGGTCTATACCCGCGAGGTGGAAGTCGACTGTATCGAGCCGCAGTTCAGCCGCAAAATTAATAACTTTTTCAATAGTATTATCCGGCGTCTCGCGCGCCATCATTCCTAGTCTAATCATAACTACACCTTTGAGTTTTTAGTTCTCGAAACGCTACACCTTAAGTGGCCAACTAAACCCTGTCAAGCACCCCCACTCAGTTATCCCACCATACGTACCCAACCAACAATTCAACGGAGTCCGGTAGGGAGTGGGTGGTCCCTACGCCCACCATAACATCTCCTCCACCTACTCCTCCTCTTTCCCCTTAGCAGCCCTATCCAACCTCCCCAACTCCCTTTGCAGTATCCCCATCGGCTCCCCAATACAAAGAAAATGAAACCCCTCCTCGACCAACTGCACCCCATCCCCAATCCGCCACATCGTCTTCCCCGCCTTCTCCCCCCCCTGCCGAATCACCTCCACCGCCGCTTTCATCTCTTCGTGTTCCACCTCAAAACCAACCCCCAGATCCACAGACAAATCATACGGTCCAATCCCAATCGCCGTAGTAATCTCATGCGCCGCCAGTTCCTCGGCATTGGCTACCCCCACCCGCGTCTCAATCTGCGGAATCACAATAAAATCGTCCTCCACCTCCCGCTTCCAGGTGTCGTAATAAAAATCCTTCACCCAGTAATTGCCCGCCCCCCCCGGCCGCCGTCTCCCCCGCGGTGGCATGTAAATACTGTCGCGCACCTGGTCCAGTTCCGCCGCCGACTCGATGCTGGGCAACAAAAACCCGCATGGCCCGCGATCAATCGCTTGCCGTATCGTCGCATACGCCGTGTCGATCGGCCGAATCAGCACCGCAAAATCGACCATGCGCCCCAGTGCGCAAACGCGCGCCACCACATCGTCGCTGTGCGCCCCGTGCTCCTGGTCGGCAATAATATAGTCGATCCCGGCCCGCTGCGCGTATTCTATCATTTCCGGCCACAATTGATCCGTCGCCAAAATGCCGGTAGTGATCCCTCCCCTGGCTACTTTTTCTTTGAGATTTCTCGCCGCTTGCATCCTTACACTCACTCCTTTATTAAACTCATGGCATCGCGATACCACTCGGTACCGTGCACTTCTTTCTTGTAATTCCAGCGCCCTTTTACGGGAAACAATTGTAAATTGCGATCTTCTATGGGCAAACTCACCGCCGCCTGCCCTCGCTGCGCCGACATGCGCATGGCAATGCAAACTTCTAGCGCCTTTTGCAAGTCTTCGCCCGTCGTCAGGCGCAGCGGCGCCTTGCCGTCCAGCGTGTCGATAATGGCCTCCACTGTCGCCTTCATGCCGTCGGTGGCAATGATAAATCCCTCTTCGTCGCGTATTCTGGAGCCATCTGGGTTGGTGGTCGACACGTCGAGCGGAAAAACGCCTTCTACCTCCTGTAAATCGTCCAGTGTCTGCGGTTCTTCGCCACTTTTAGATTTCCACATATGCAGGTCTGGACTGCTGGGCGCGTCGTTGAAGATGATACCTTTGGTGCCGATCACTTCAATCCCTTTCCAGGGATGGGTATAGTGACAGAAACAATCAATGCCGTTGGCAAAGCGGATGTGGCCGCCGATCTGCCCCAAACTACTCTGCCCCGCCTCGTGCGCCTCTTCGTAATCGCTAAACGGATCGCCCGTCACCCAGCCGGTCACCCATTCAAAGTCGGCAAAGTCGGCAAAGTGGCGCGCCAGGTTAATACTGTGGCAACCGCCCTGACCGCATGAGCCGTAGGAGTTGATCGAGTGCACTTCGCCGATCTCCCCCGCCTTAATCATCTCCAGCGCCTTCCAGAATTGCGGCCGGTTTTTAGACACTAAACCGGCCGCAAAGTGGACGTTGCGGGATCGACATTCTTCTACCATGCGGTCGGCATCGGCCAATTGCGCTGTGAGCGGTTTTTCGCAGGATATGAGTTTGACTCCGGCCTGCGCCGAGGCAATGACGGCGGCGGCGTTGGCGCGCACCGGCAGCACCGGCGCCGAAATATCGATCTCCTCGTTCGCGAACATCTCCTCGTAGGTGCTGTAGCCGCGGGCGCCAAAGCGCTGGCGAAATAATTCCAGGTTTTCTTCGTCGGTGTCGGCTCCGGCTACCAGCTCGCAGCGCGGGTTGAGGGCGTAGGCGCGGGCGTGGTGACTGCCCTGACGCCCGACGCCGATAACACCCACCTTATATCTTTTTCCTTCTGTCATATTTATTTCTCCTTATTTGGCGATACATTCGGGTGACAGGGCCTCTATGGCCCGGCGGCTGACGTCGCCGATGGCGTCGCCGCCGTTGACCTCGTCGTTACTGGCTAGAGCAAAGGTGGCGATGACCAGGGGGCCGCTGGGCAGATAGACGATGCCGGCGTTGCCTTTAATGCGACCGCTGGAGCCGCTTTTGTGGGCGATTTCTACGCTGCGGTCGAGGTCGCGGTTGAGCATGCGGCGGTCGTTGCACAGTTTGAGCATGTCGATCATATCAGCCGAGGCCTGGGGACTGACGAGTTCGCCGCGCTGCAGGCGCTTGAGCAGGTCGACCAGTTCGGCCGGGGACGCGACGTTATTTTTGAGGGAGTCGCTGAAGGAGACGCTGTTATAGTCTTTGGCGCCTTCGGCCATTCTCTTATTAAATAACTCTTCGTTTTCGGGGGTGCAGGGCAGGTGTTCCATGTGGGCCATGCCAAAGTGGTACTGGCCCATGGTCATGCTGGCGCGGATGTTGGAATAGCCTAGTTCGTCGAGGGTGGCGTTGATGGCGTCTAGGCTGAGGAGGTTCATGAGGAAGTCGGTGGCGCTGTTGTCGCTTACGGTGATCATGATGCGGCAGAAGTCGCGCAGGGTGAGTTCGGGGGCGTCTTTGAGGATGGATAGGGTGCCGGAGCCGTGGGTGGCGATGTCGCCTTCTAAGCGATGGCGGTCGTCGAGGGTGTGGCGACCCTGGTTTACCTGGGTGTAGAGTTCGAGCATGACGGCGATTTTTATGACGCTGGCGGTTGGGAAGCGCTGGGTGGCGTTGTGTTGGTGGATTGTGCCGGTGTTTAGGTCTTCGATATGGTAGCCCATGCGGCCTTGGAAATTGGTGGGGATTTGGTCGATTTCGGTTGTTGGGAGAAGAGACATGGCGCGGGTTCCTTTTGTGATAGAGTTAAAGTGTTATTATGGACGATTCTCAGGGGCCTGGGGGCGATCCCTCGCTCATGGCGCTCAACCCTTCGGGTTGGCGGACCTTCGGTGCTCGCCGGGCGTCCACGCCCGGCTCCGATTCATTACCCCCTGCTCCGTATCCTGCGGCTCAGGGGGTAATGAATCCGCTCTGGGACCGCCCCCAGGCCCCTGAGAATCTTCGTTTGAAGTGGAGGGTGATCGTTGGGTTGTTGTAATGTGGGGGAAGACTACGGGGCGGTTGGGGGGACTCGGTCGGTTTCTAGGCCTTCGGGTCTTGTGAAGTCTTTGAATTGGGTTTTTAGTTCCAGGCCGTTTAGGGTGCGGAGGAAGGTGGCGGTTTTCTCCTGGTTTAGGGTTTTTATTTCCAGGGTGTTTTGGCCCTGGGTTGGGTCGAGGTGGAAGCGGAACCAGTGGGCACCGAAGGCTTCGGGGGCGTCTACTGGAGTGCGGAAGCGGGCCAGGATGCGAGTGGCGCGTTCGTCGGTGATGGTGGCCTGGTCTATGGGGAGGAGTTCGCCGTTGAAGTAGATTTCGATTTCGTCTTCTATGCAGAGGTTGGCGAAGCCCAAGGTTAATATGGGGGGGGCGCATTTCGCCGTCGCGGCGGGCGCTGTCGAGGTCGTCGGCTATGGTGAT
>CAXGRO010000417.1:0-5486 GCA_964012055.1 uncultured bacterium | reverse complement strand
CCCTTGGCCGCCGGCTCGCGCCCCCACGATACCGGCTTGCCCGCCGCAATCAGATCGCGCTTGAGCTTTTGCAGCGCCTCAACAAGCACCCCGCACTCATCAACCGTCAGAGTATTGTGAATCACCACATAACCATAGATATCCAGATGCAACCGCTGCGCCGGCGTCAACGCCGGAAAAGGCACATCCATCTTTTCTTCTGAAGCCATCAATCATTCACCTTCTCGTTATGGGCAACCAGCACAGTCAACACCCATACGTCCACTGGCGCCTTGGGGAGGGCGGTTTTGCCGGCGGTGCTTTGTGGGGGCCTCACAAAGCACCAGAGGCAAGGCCGCCTCCCCAAGGCGCCCCAAGCAAACCCTCCTCCTCTCATCAAATAACCTACTCCCACTCCAATATCACCGCCATCGCCTCTTCGGGTTTATTGTAGAGCAAGTGATAGGCGTCCGGCGTCTGCTGCCACGGCATGCGGTGGGTGACCATGGGCCCCACCTTAATGTGGCCGTCGACAATCATCTGTATGGCGTCGTCGCGGTGCTTGGAGCGCGGCTCGGGAACGCGGATGCCGGCCACCAGCATCTTGTTCATAAACACCCCCGAGTCCAGCGTCAGCAAACCGTCGCCCGCCTTCTTGGCGCCCTGGTAGAGGGCGATCAAATGCAGCACGCCGTCGCTCTTCATCATCTGCTGGGCCTGCTCAAAAGATTTGATGCCGGCGTTGCCGCCGACGCACTCCACCACCACGTCGGCACCCTTGCCGTCGGTCAACTCCTTCACCGCCTCCACCGAATCGGTTTCCGAAACATTGATGACGATGTCGGCGCCGCACTCCGTGGAAATGCCGCAGCGCAATTCGTTGGCGTCAGCGGTGATAACACGACCGGGCTGGCGCTCCCTCACCGCCTGCATGTAGAGGTTGCCGACAATGCCCTGGCCCAGCACCACCACATCGTCGCCCGGCTCAATGGGGGTGGTGCGCGCCCACATGGTGGCGCTGGTCGACAGGCCGATAAACGTCGCCGCCTCGTAGTCGAGTTCGGCGGGTATGTGGCCGTGCAGGCCCACCGCGTACTGGGCGTGGGGGCCACTTAAATTGGAGCGTTCGCCCGGCGCCACGCCCTCCACTTCGGCGCCCACTTCCACCACCTCGCCGGCGTCGGAATAGCCCATCATGCGCGGCGGTACGGCCTCGGGCATCACGTAGCGCCTGAACAACTCCGAGCCGCGGCTGATCAAGCTGCGGTTGACTTTAATTAACACCTGGTCGGCGTCGGGCGACGGTATGTCCGCCTCCACCATCTGCACATTGCCAACGCCGTCCAGTTTTTGCAATTGCAACATTTTAGCCATCGGGGGCTCCTCCTTGCGAGTTTAGCGAGAATATGACTGAAGGGGTAATGTAAAAAATGGAGCAGAAGAGCGCACCTGGAGTTCGCTCTAGCGCGTCAGCTTGCCGCCCCAATCGTAGCCCAGGCCCAAACCCACCTGTAGCTCCGTTTCCAAATCGCGGCGGTCGTCGGGGCCGTCCCATTCAAAATACACGTCGGCGTTGGCCGTCAGCTTGAGATCGCCGGGCAATTCGATCTTTATCTTATTCTGGTTTTCCGCCGACAGCCGCCGCTCGGTGGCAGCGTAGAAAATTTCGGTTTGGAAATCGAGTTTGATCTTGCGGAAGAGTTGTACCTTGTATTCGGGCACCACCTCAATACCAACCCGGGTCTCGGCCTCGACAAAATCGCGTTCGAGACCCAGGCCAAAGCGAACCTTCAGGTCGTCTCGTTTTGTTTCCAACCCGGAGCTGCCGCGCACCGTGAGTGGGCGGTCGCGACCGGGCCGCGGGGTCCACAGGGTGTTGAGGTCAAACGCCACAAAGGGGGCCGGGTCGCGCCGGTGCCAGGTGTAGAGCAGCTTGCCGTCGACGCGGTCGGAGGACTCGCGCAAATCGCCCTCCTTGAGCACCTGGCCAAAGCGCGTGCGCAGCTCCAGTTCCAAAGCGCGCCGCGGCGTCGTATGCGATACATTGCCTTCCACACTGCCATTCCAGGCCATGGAGTTTTCGCTGGGGTCGTCTTCGCCCGACTCGTACATACTGGTGAGAGTGAGTGACACGTCCGTTTCCCACTGCGTCTTCCAGGTCGAGTGCCCGCGCCGCACACCGGGCAAAGTGCCGCCGTGGCGAATGGCCTCGCGCGTCAGCGCCCGCAGGCTCAGGCGGCCGCCCGGCGGTTCGGCGGGTTTTTTGTTCTCAAGGTGGCCATCGCCGCCAAAAGCCAAAAACCGCGTGGTGGCTATTTGGAACGTCTCGCTTTTGTCAAAGGGCCGGCCATTGATGGTGTCGGCGTCGGCGTCGTAGCCGGCAAAGACCAATTTCTGCCCCTCGCGTTCGAGCTTTTGGCTGTTCTCAATCAACTTCTGCAATTCGCCACCCCGCATGCGAACCAGCACCACGTCGTCTTCAAAGCGCATCAGACTGTCCAGGCTCGACAGCCGCACTTCGCCCTTTAGCGCCAGGGGCCGCAGGGCACCGCGGTTGATCATGGCCGCCTCGGCCTGCGCCCCCAGCTGCATGACGTTGGCGACAAAGTGGGTAGCGTCCACCTCGGCCGAATCCAGCCGGCCAATCACCTCGGCGCGGGCGGCGCGATAGCGCGCCCCGTGCGCCTTTATCCACCGGCGCGCGGTATCGTCTACGGCACTGGCCGCCTCAACCCGCGTCAACTGAGCCCGCAGCGCCCCGGGGCGCCAGCCCTCGGCGCGGCGCTCCACCGTCATCTCAACGCGGCCGATATAGCTGGAGCCGGGGGTCGACACCACGTAACTGCCGCCGGCCAATTGGGCGGCGTGGACAAACTCGCCAAAAGAAACGCCGCCGTAGCCGCCGGCGACAAAGAGGTCTACCTGCGGAAATCGCCGGGCTAGTTCCAGCACTTCGCGGTATTCCATGTGCACCAGGACAACGGTCAAATCCACCTGTCCCTGCAGCGAGTCGAGCGCGGCGTTTAAGGCGGGCGCCGCAGGCTGAAATTGTAATCCCTCGCGCTCCTGGGAGTGCACGCGTTCGGCCAGTTTGGGCGAGAGCAGGCCGACGATGCCAATGCGCAAGCTCTGGCGTTCGACGACGGCGTAATGGGGAAAAACGTGCACGCCCTCCTCGTCGGTGAGGTTGGCGGCCAGCAGCGAAAAATGGGCCTGGCGCACCCGGGCGCGCAGGCTGTCAAGGCCCGCGGTGAGGTCGTGGTTGCCCAGCACCTGCGCGGCGTAGCCAGCGCGGTTCATCAGCCGCACCATGGCATGGCCGCGGTCGTAGCGCGACAGCAAGGCTGGGCCCAGAGCATCGCCGGCGTCGAGGACCAGGGCCTGGTCGCCGGCCTGGCGCAACAGGTGTACGGTGCGGGCCATGCCGCCCACGGCGTCGCCGTCGGCGCTGCGCCAGGGGAGCAGGCGGCCCTCCAAATTATTGGTGTGCAAAATGACGAGCTGCCGCGTTTCTGCGGCGGGCTGGGTCCACACCGACGGCGCTGGCATTATCAGCAATGCGCCAAGTAACCCTATCGTTTTTAGTGCCTTAGTCAGGCTTCTAGCATCAAGCATCTGGCACATTCACTTCCAAACATGGTCTCTTCAATCCTGGTCTGATCTGAGTAAAAGATCAAGGTGGATAAAAACCATGTCAAAGCAAGGCAAAGACAACTTCAGGGCGGAGTTTCGCTACCAGATTTGCAAGGATAACTGAGATCCATTATCTGTTTAAAGCGACAGCGACGAAAAGGGGTGTGGTCTATACCTCACCCACCGCCTTTCGACCTCTGTCAAAACTTCCTCGACATCAAAAATAAGGATCGATCTCTGTGTGAATGCGCACAGGCCGCCTATTTTTTCGCTCACTTCCTTCTTCAATACTGTGGACACTTTTTGTAAGTCATTGATAAATAACGGTTTAGACAAATAGATATTGAAATTTGTAACTTGTTGATAAATAATCACTTACGAATTTCAACCTTACAAAAATCCGCTCAAAATCGAAAAAGTGTCCACAGTATTGCTACACCCAGCCCGGCGAGCAAATCCTCGAATAAGTGCGCCAAATGGTCGACTGGGTAAACCTCAAACACCCCGAAACCTACCTGGCCCAATTCTTAGGTCCCGCTCACCGGGACCACGCGCATGCCGGTCACCTCGGGCGAGCCGCCCGAGTTACTAGCTGAAGAATCATTCATGCGCTATATAACTCCGTGCCACTCCACGTGCCACGGGCCGGTGGCGCGCTCGTGGTCTTGCTCCAGGACGTCGAGCATGGATGCGTGCTGCAAAGGTATAACTCCTATTGTGCGTTGAAGTGCTATAAAATATGTTTGCCTGTACCGCGGCTTGGGGGGAGTCCCTCGCTCATGGCGCTCAACCCAAGCCGCGTTACAGGCAAACGCCTCTTCGAACAGGTACATAAAATGCTAGACTACACCCCCATCCCCCAAGAACAAATCCGCCACTTCGACGAAACCGGCTACCTAATCGTCCGCAACGTCCTCGACCCCCCAACCCTGGCCCAATTAGAACAAGCCAGCGACCGCTTGATTGCCAGCGACCTCCAAACCAACCGCCAGAGCAACCCCAACAATTTATACGACGGCTTCCGCAACACCGTCACCTTAGACGACGCCTTCATCCCCCTCCTAACCCAACCAAAAATCCTCCCCCTGGTCATCCACCTGCTGGGCTCCAACCTCCAGTTGATGACCTCGCACCTCATCTACAAATACCCCAATCCCCCCGACACGCCCGCCACCCACCGCTCCCCCGGTTGGCACCGCGACTACTTGCAGGCCATGATGACCCTGGGCCACTACAGCATCCCCCGCATCGAATTGAAATGCGCTTATTACTTCACCGACCTGAGCCGCCCCCAAAGCGGCGCCACCATGGTCGCCCCCGGCAGCAACATGCTCACCGAACCGCTGGAAATCCCCCAGGACCAACCCGACCCGCCCAACGCCGTCGAACCCTTGCTCAACCCCGGCGACTGCCTGCTCTTCGAAAACCGCACCTGGCACGCCGGCGCCGCCAACCTCTCCAAGCAAACCCGCAAAGGCATCATGATCGGCTACGGCTATCGCTGGGTCATGCCCATGGACTTCCGCCACCAAAGCCCGGACTTCATCGCCAAACTAACCCCCCTCGAACGCTTCTTAGTCGGCGAACCCTACGACGACGTCAAAGGCTTCCAACCCAACGGCGGCGCCAACCCCCTAACCGACTGGTGCCAAACCCACCACGTCCCCACCGCCCGCCACCACGGCCCAGAAAATACCATCACCAATATATACTGACCCAGCGCAGTCCCCACCCATACGTCCACTGGCGCCAGGAGTAGGGGGTTTTGCCGGCGGTGTTTTGCGGGGGCAGGGCCGGGGGAAAGGGCGGCCGGGACTCACAGCCCGCCAGGGCTGTGGGGGAGCGGGGCCGGGCAGGCCGCCCGAGGGCCTCAC
>CAXGRO010000416.1:0-5488 GCA_964012055.1 uncultured bacterium | reverse complement strand
TAAAAGTAGACCACCTCTGCGCCACCGCCGTGGCCACCGAGGCCGCCCGCCTCAACCCCCAAAAAAGCCTGGTGCTGCCCCCCGTCAGCTACGGCTACGTGCACCACGTCATGGACTTCCCTGGCTCGCTCAACATCCACCACGAGCACTTTGTGCAATACGTCCTCGACATCGGCAAGAGCCTGGCTTACCACGGCTTTAAGAAAATGGTCATCGTCAACGGTCACGGCTCCAACCACAACCTGGTCGACATGGTGGCGCGCCGCATCATCGTTGAAACCGACGCCAGCTGCACCTTTTGTAGCTGGTGGAATATGCTTAAAGTCAACCCCGATTTTAACGAGAAGTGGCGCGACAGCGTCTACCCCGGCGGCTGCTCACACGCCGGCGAATTGGAGACCTCCATGCTGCTGCACCTGGCGCCGGAGAGCGTGCGCCAGGACAAGATCAAGAGCGAAATCGCCAAGACCAATCAGCGCGGCTCAAAATTCGTCTTCACCGATCTCTTTGGCCACGGCCCCATGGGTCTGATCGAGTGGACCAGCCAGTATTCTGACACCGGCGTCATGGGCGAGGCCGAGAAAGCCACCGCCGAAAAGGGCAAGTTGGTGTTTGAGGAAGCCAGCCGCAATCTGGCCGATTTTATCGAAGAATACTACCACCAGAAGATCGAAAAACGCACGCGCCACCAGGCCGAAGAGCCCACTTTTCCGCTCTCCTACCCCACCGATTAAGGCAGGGGTTGCAGTTGCCCCGCGGCGTCCAATTCGTAGGCGGTGCCGCAGTCGGGGCAGCGCAATTCGTCGCGCGTTTCGGGCAAGACCACGCCGCAGCGACAGACCCAACCCTGCTGGTAGGCCGGCACGCCGTACATTAAGGCGTAGGCCGGCACGTTGCGCGTCACCACCGAGCCGGCGCCGATGAGGGCGTAGGTGCCTATGGTGACGCCACAAACGATGGTGCAATTGGCGCCCAGGGTAGCGCCTTTTTTTATTAGGGTTTTGCGGAATTCGTTTTTGCGCTCAATAAAAGCGCGGGGGTTGAAGACGTTGGTGAAGACCATGGAGGGGCCGCAAAAGACTTCGTCTTCGAGTTCCACGCCTTTGTACACCGAAACGTTGTTCTGGATTTTGCACCTGTCGCCGATGACGGCGTCGCGGTCGATGTAGACGTTTTGGCCGATGTTGCAGTTTTGCCCGATGCGGGCGCCGCCCATGATGTGGGAGAAGTGCCAGATGCGGGTGCCCTGGCCGATTTGGCAGGAGGGTTCGATGACGGCGGATTGGTGGCTGAAATAGTCGTTTTCTTTTGACATAGGTATTGGTATTCTTAGTTCTGGCGTTTGTTTGGTTATGGGCGATCGTTACACTAGTACTATCAAAATATAAGTTAGTTGGGGGATTGTGCCCATTGACAGATGGGGTAAAACTGCGTATCTCTTTTCTTTCCGAATATAGAAACCCATTCATCTACTATCCGTTACTATCCGTTCATCTACTTAGGAGGGTTATATGAAACTCGCAACGTATTCTATTAAGAAAGAGCAGGCCGTGGGGGCCGTTATTGCCGACGACAGCATTGTCGTCGATCTGGCCGCGGCCGACCGGGCGCTGGCGCGCAAAGAGAAGCGCAGGGTCCATCCTTTCTTCAGCGACATGATCAGCTTGCTGGAGGCGGGCAGCAAGGGTCGCAGCGCGGCTAAAAAGGCGGCCAAGGCGGCCGAAGAGCGGCTCAAGGGCAAGGCCGACGGTAAAATCGGCCACGCCATTGGCAAGGTGAAGCTGCGGGCGCCGGTGCCCAATCCCAAAAAAGTGTTCTGCCTGGCCGGCAATTACCAGGACCACATCGAAGAGGGCGGCGGCAAGATGCAGGCGCAGGACAAAGAGACGCCACGCGTTTTTATGAAACCGCCCACCACCACCGTCATCGGGCCCAACGACACCATTCTCATTCCGCCGGTGGCGCGCGCCATCGACTGGGAGGGCGAGCTGGCCGTGGTCATGGGGCGTACGGCTAAAGGCGTCAAGGCCAAGGAGGCGCTCAAATACGTCGCCGGCTACACCGTGATGAACGACGTTTCCGAGCGCAAGCTGCTCATCAAAAAGCGCAGCGAAAGCCGTCCCAAGGACGACTGGTTCGATTGGCTCAACGGCAAATGGCTAGACACCTTTGCGCCGCAGGGGCCCTGGATGGTCACCAGCGACGACATCCCCAACCCCCAGGTGCTCGACATCAGCACCTACATCAACGGCGTGCGCAAGCAGCACAACAACACCGGGCAGATGCTCTACCCGGTGGCCCAGGTCATCGAGTACATCTCGGCCATCATCACCCTGGAGCCGGGCGACCTCATCAGCACCGGCACCATCTCGGGCGTCGGCGCCACCACCGGCAGCTTTATGAAGAAGGGCGACAAAGTGCACATCGAAATTTCGCAAATCGGCACGCTACACAATAAGGTGGGGGGCAGTAAAAAATAAAGATGGCCGACGCCCCCAAAGGGGAGCAATCTATCGACGAGGAAGGCGCCGGCAGCCCTATGGGCCGCGCCTTCCTCGCTCTTTGCCTGGTCGCCTTTCTCAACAGCTTTATCACTTCGCCTTTCTCTTCCCTCTTCCCCGTCTACATCGAGGCCGATTTGGGGCGGGCGCCGCTCTTCACCGGCTACCTCAAAGCGGTGATGTTGACATTGGGCGGTATTTTTGCCGTAATCGGTGGGCGGCTCGCCGATACCTGGGGTCTCAAAGCCACGCTCTTGATCGGCCTGGGCGGCTCGCTGTTCTCCGGGCTCGTCTTCCGCTGGGAAGAGGCCTACATGCTTACTCTACTCATTTTCTTGATCGGGCTGGCGAACGGGTGCTGGTCGACCGCCGGACAGGGGTACCTGATCGCCTCGGTGGAATCTCAGCGTTTGGGGCTGGGCAGCGCTTTTTACTTTTTGAGCAATACGGCGGGCACTTCGCTGGGCAGCCTGGCCACGGGGTTGGTCAAAGAAAGCTGGAACTTCCCGGAAATCGGCCTGGCCATGAGTCTGGGGGTGGCCGTTCTCTTTGTCGCGGCGCTCCTCTTGTTGCCCGGCGGCAAGAAGAGAGGGGGGGCAACCACGACGCGCCAACCGCTGGCCCTGTGGTCGGCCTACAAACCGCTGCTGCGCCAGCCCAATGTGCACCTCTTTGTCGCCATGCGCTACTCCATAACCACTTTCTGGGGCGTGGTCGGCCTGGTGATGCCGCTGCTCGTCTTCCGGGTCAGCGGCAGCGAGGCCATGGCGGCTTATTACGCCGCCGTCTCACTGGCAGTGGCCGCCGCCGGGCAATTGTTCACCGGTTATATGCGCGACCGCTACGGGCAATTCTGGCCCTTTCTCATCGCTGCCAGCGGGGTGGTGCTCAGCGCCCTGTGCCTGGTGCTGTTCTGGCATACAATAGGCGGCCTGTTTATCTTTGGCACGGCGCTCACCACCGCGGCCTGGGCCGTGTCCACTCTGTTGCCGGGCATGATCAACGACGTGGCCGCCACCGAGGAGAAAAATCGCATGGTGGGATTGGGACATACGGTGTGGAGCGCGGCCATGGTTTCGGGCAGCCTGATCGGCGGCGTGCTGCTGGAAATCGACCCGGTCGTTCCCTTTCTCGTCGGCGCCGCCCTCTCCACCATTGGCACTATTTGCGGCTGGCGCCTGTGCCTGCGCCTGCAACCCCGTTGAGCCCATGCAAAAACTCAACCTCTTATTAATCGCCCTGGCGCACTTCTGCGTCGACTCCTACGCCTCCATGCTGGCGCCGGTACTGCCTCTGGTCATGGTCAAACTCGACCTCAACTACGCCTACGCCGGGCTCTTGGGCACCCTGGTCTCCCTGGTCAGCTTGAGCCAGCCGATCATGGGCATTTGGGGCGACCGTATGAAACGCCGCTACCTGGTCATCGCCGGGGTCTTGCTGGCCGCCGTATTCAGCCCCTTGCTCGGTATCGCACCCACTTATACAACTATTGTCATCGTACTTTGCCTGGGCGGACTGGGCGTCTCGGTCTTCCACCCCCAGGTCTTTTCCCTGGCCGGCGAATTGAGCGGTCCGCGCCGCGCTTTTGGTCTGTCGCTCTTTGTCTTTGGCGGCACCATAGGATTGGGCTTCACGCCGCTGTGGGTGCCCCACTACGCCAATAATTTTGGACTGGAATTTTTGCCGCTGGTGGGCCTGCCCGGCCTGGTAATGGCCTTTCTGGTCTACCGCTTTGTGCCGCTCGACAACCCGCAAATCCACAACCTGAACAACACCGACCTGTGGGGCGCCCTGGGCAAACAAGCCGTGCCGCTGATCTTCATTACCGTCGTCGTCATCCTGCGCTCGGTCACCCAGCTGACCTTTGGCCTGTTTATTCCGTTGCTCAACGAAGCGCGCGGCGAGTCGCTGGCCGTGGGCGGGCTGGCGCTGAGCGTCTACAATATTTCGGGCGTGGTGGGCAGTTTGGCCGCCGGCTATCTGGCCGACCGGGTCGACGCCAAGCCGCTGGTCTGGGGTTCCATCCTGCTGGCCGCTCCGGCGCTCTACTTCTACGTCAATGCCACCGGCTGGACCGTCTACCTCCTACTGGCCATCGGCGGCGGCATGATCATGGCCTCTAACTCCATTCTGGTGGCCATTGCCCAGGAACTGGCGCCGGAAAACTCGGGCCTGGCCTCCAGCCTGCCGTTGGGCTTTAGCTGGGGTACCGCCGGTTTGACCCTGGGCCCCATCGGCGTGCTGGCCGACCACATTGGCGTGGAAGAAACGTTGAAATATCTCGCCCTGCTACCGATATTTACTGCGTGCATCGCGCTCTTCTTGCCCGGCCGCCAGCGGCTGGCACCCAACGCCTAGGAGAATCGGTATGGCCGACGAATTGCTCTTTTTAACGCCCGAGCAAAAACAGTTTTTCGACGCCAACGGCTACCTCTTGCTCGAAGGACTCTACTCGGCCGCAGAAGTCGAAGAGATGCGCGACCAATTCCACCAATTGGTTACGCAGACCGAAAACCGCCCCCAGAACATGAGCTACTCCCGCATGGAGTCACCCGAGGGCTATAAGCCGGACGACTTCAATCCGCAAAACGTTTCGGGCATGATGGACCAGACCCTGGCCAATGATTATTGGTTCGACCAGTTCACCGAACCGCGCGTGGTGGCGTCCATGGCCGATCTGCTGGGGCCCAACATCGATTTCCACAACGGCAAGATCCGCAATAAACCGCCGGGCTTCCACTGCGAGCAGAGCTGGCACCAGGACTGGCCCTACGAGCGCCACACCCAGCCCGATCTGGCGGCGGCCATCACCTATTTGGACCCCACCGACGTTGAAGCCGGTGCCACCGAAGTGTGGCCCGGCAGCCACCTCTTGGGCGAACTGCCCACCGTAAAGGGCCACACCATCGCCGAAGAATTGGTCCCCCAAGACGAGCGCGTCGTACTCAAAGCGCAACCCGGCGATGTGGCCATCATCCACGTACTGG
>CAXGRO010000415.1:0-5496 GCA_964012055.1 uncultured bacterium | reverse complement strand
AAGTTATTGCTATAGTCAATCAGAAAGGCGGTGTGGGCAAAACCACCACGGCCGTCAACCTGGCGGCTTGCCTGGCCGTAGCCGAGCAGCGCACCCTGCTGATCGATATGGATCCCCAGGCCAACGCCACCAGCGGCTGTGGCGTATTGGAGGCCAAACAGGTGGAGGAGTGCAATATCTACCACGTTTTACTCGGCCATCAAACAGTAGAACAGGTCGTGCGCCCCACCGACATCGCATACCTCTCGCTGCTGGCATCGCACATCAACCTGGCCGGCGCCGAAGTGGAGCTGGTCAATATGATTGCGCGCGAGCAAAAACTCGACGGCCTGCTGGAGAGCGTGCGCCAGGATTACGACTACGTTATCATAGACTGCCCCCCCTCGCTGGGCCTGCTCACGCTCAACGCGCTTACTGCGGCAGACTCAGTGCTGGTCCCCATCCAGTGCGAATTTTACGCTTTGGAGGGGTTGGGCAAATTGCTCAACACCATCCGCCTCATCCAACGCCACCTCAACCCCAAACTGCAAATTGCCGGCGTCTTGCTCACCATGTACGACGCCCGCCTCAACCTGTCGCGCCAAGTCGCAGCCGAAGTTAAATCCTATTTTGGCAACAAGGTCTACAAGACCTCCATCACCCGCAACGTGCGCCTGGCCGAAGCGCCCAGTCACGGTCAGCCCATCGTGCTCTACGACATCGTTTCCCCCGGCGCCCAGAACTACATGAGTCTTGCAGGAGAAGTGATCAACCATGGGTAAGAAGCCGGTCCTGGGCAAAGGCATCAACGCCCTCATCCCCGAATATCCCGAAAACAACGTCGACAGCGAAGACGGACGCCAGATCATCAATCTCAACGTCGACGAAATCGAAGCCAATCCCTACCAGGCCCGCACCGAATTCGACGAGGAACATATCGACGAATTGATGCGTTCTATCCAGGAAAAAGGGGTCATCCAGCCCATCACCGTCAACCGCGTGGGGCACACCTACCAGCTCATTGCCGGTGAACGCCGCCTGCGGGCGACCAAAAAGGCGGAGTTGGAAACCATTCCCACCATTGTCCTGGAGATCGACTCGCAGCAGGAGATGATGGAACTGTCCATCATCGAAAACGTGCAGCGCGAAGACCTCAACCCCATTGAGGAAGCCGAAGGTTATCGGGCGCTCATGGATACGTGCTTTCTCACCCAAGAAGAAGTGGCGCAGAAGGTCGGTAAGAGTCGCGCCACCATCGCCAATACGCGGCGCTTGCTCAAACTGCCGCTGGAAATTCAGGAGCACGTCAAGAAAAATCGCCTGCAAATGGGCCACGCCCGGGCCCTGCTCTCGCTGGAAGAAGACGAAGACGCCATGCTCGAATTGGGCCAGCGCAGCGTTGAGGAAAAGTGGTCGGTGCGCGAAGTCGAGCGGGCGGTCAACAACCGCAAGAACGGGCGCGACAAAAAACGCAAGTCCCAAAGCCCGTCCGCGCGCGACCCGCACTTGGTCTCTTTTGAAGAGCGCCTGCAGCACCGCTTTGGCACCGGCGTCAATATTCGCCAGCAAGACAAAAAAGGGCGAATCGAAATCGAGTATTACGACGGGGGCGATTTAGACCGCATTCTGGAACTGCTCCTCGACGAAAGTGAATGAATTTTACCTATACTTTCCCGCTGTCTCTCCTCTTGCTCTTCAGCGCCTGTAGCCTGGTCCAGCAGGACCTCCCCAACGAAGCACCCACCCTCCAGGCCAGCCGCATCGACACCCTGCAGGTACAGCGCGGCGGCCGCATTTCGCTGAGCGTCCAGGCCGCCGACGAAGACGACGACCCCCTCTTTTATTTTTGGACCGCCTTTGGCGTGGGCACCTTCACCGACTCCACCAATAACACCACCGATTGGATCGCCCCTCTGGAAATTGAGGACAATTCCGAAAAATTTGTGCTTACCGTCCACATCCGCGACCGCGATTGCCTCGCCGTACCCGACCCCGACAACCGCCGCCTCTGCGAAGAACAAGCGCGCCAGACCGTCGAGACCTTCCTCGTCGAGGTACTGCAAACCCCGCCGGCTCTGACAGTAACCACATTGGATACCGCACTCTCATTTCGCCAGCCCGTCGTCGAACTGGAGGCCTTGGCCACAGACGCAGAAAACGACGCGCTGGAATTCAAGTGGACGCAGACGGCTGGCGAAATGGCTCTCGACATTGAGCGCGAAGACGAAGAGGGCCTATCCCGCATCCGCTTCGTGCCCCTGCAACCCGATGATTACCGCCTGACGGCACAGGTCTCCGACGGCAGCGACACCGTCACTGCCGAAATCGCCGTCCGCGTCTTTGTCGATACCGTTCCCCCCGAGGGCCGGGACAATATGACAACCCTTTCGCTCACACTCGCCGACAGCAGTGTGCGCCAGTACGAAATTGATGTATACGAATATCCCAACGAAAAAGGCGCGCTGCCCACGCTAGTAGATAATTGGTTCCAGGCGGCGGCGCTCTGCGAAGCAGAAGGCAAACGCCTGTGCAATCAGGCTGAATGGTTGAATGCGTGTCGAGGAGAAGGAGAAGAACCCCGTACTTTCTCTTCCAGTGATGATCCAAACAGCGGCCTATTGCCCCAGGCGTTCGGGTTTCGCTACTGTAATGTCCGAGGATCGGCCATCGCCGGTGATGCCCCCAATAATATCCGCGACTTTCTGGCTCCTTCGGGCACCTTCCCCAATTGCTCTTTAACCGGGGTTTACGATTTAAGCGGCAACGCGCCGGAATGGGTGGAAAACACCAACGCTTTTCTAGAGCGCGTCGGCGGCGTCCAACTCGGCTCCCTGCAGGGACAAGCCAACTGCGCGTCATTTGACCCCTCGGCTTTCGCCCCTCTGCCCGATGGCTTTGATATCACATCCCAAGAAGCGATCGACGCTCTAGACGTCATCGATTATTCGGGGTATTTAAATATAGGGGGGGAAGGGACGCGCGGTTTCCGCTGTTGCCGTTGATTAAAGGCTTAATCCCTGGGAAAAGCGATACTGAACTTTGTGCCGATCTTATTTTCTAGTGTGATCGTGCCGTGCAATTGGCACACCAGGATGTTGATCAATTCCATGCCTAACGATTTGGTTATGCGGAAATCTAGGTCTTCGGGAAAACCCACCCCGTTCTTGCGACACCTGGTTGGCCGTGTCGATCAGATTAGTAATGGGCTGCGACACCACGCGCAAAAACCTAAAGGCGAGCAGCAATGCCAGGCTGGCGCAGACGGCGATAATGAGCAGAGTAGTCATAATCGACGAACGGATCTGGTCGTAGAGCACGTCGAGTTCGGACTCCAGATGCACTGTGCCGATAAAGTCGTTGTCCTGGTAGATGTGCTTGATCAAGGTGAGGTGATTTTGGCTGAACTTATGACCCAATTGCAGCGGCACCGGTGGCATCTGCGGCGGGATACCGTCCCTGGTGTACACGGCAAACAATTCGTCGTCGGGGGTAAAAAAACAAGCTCCGCTCACGTGTTCTTTGGCGCGCAGCGATCCCAAGGTCTTTTCGGCATTACCGGCCACCCTAAAACGCAGGGCCACAGCCCCGTTTTCGCCCAGAATATCGGCCGTCGTCGATGAGACCGGACGCCAGGCGAAACAAATTGGCGCTGATCTCTAGCTTGGCCTGGCGTGCCGCGCCAACATTTATCTTAAAGGCCAAATGGTCGTCTACAAAAGTGAACAATACCGTGCTCACGATGGCGGCGAAACCATCTTTCTCCCCCATCGTGAGCACGTATTCCAACTCGTCGGACTCCTGATCGGCAAGGCGCTGCACAAATCGTCCAGCGAACAGTAGAGGATCTGGCAGGTTTCGTATGCGTCCACATCGGCAAAGTGGCGCACTTCTACGGTGCGGCCGTGCATCTTCTTGCCGTTGAGCAATTTAATACGATTCCAAAAGGATTATCGCCCAGCGTGGCTATGACAAACGGAGCGTCGTCGTTGGCATAGGCTTCTTTGGGCCAGGTGACAAATTTGGCAAAGTTGTAGATCAGCGCCGTCTTGGCCTGGTACTCTTCCGCCTCGCCGGCCTCTTGCGCCAAACATATTTGCGGCAATAGCCCCAGGGCACATAACACCAACAGAACGAATGATCTCAACCGTCGTCCTTTGCCAGTATGAGATATAAATGAGATTGGCGCGCGCACGATACCTTTGCAGATGATCTCAGAAACTATAGTTCAAAGCCAGTTTGGAACGCCAGATTTCTTTGGGCTGGGGCCCGTTGAGCGACTGGTAGAGTGGCAGCGAACCCTCCAAGACAAGGGCCGTGCCGGCCAACTGGCCGTTGGATTGGGTCAATTTGGCGCCGAAGAGGGCAGACACTTCTTGTCCGCCAAATAGATCCGCTTTGGTGACCGGGGCGGGATATGGAAAAGCCAGCGGCACTTTTAAGTCTTCGTCCTCCCCGCTTATCTCGCCGCTGAATTGCGCCGCCAGGCCGATCGAATTCTACCCAGCCAAAATGTTTTGCGTTCAACCAACCAGACAGATTCAGCCGATTGCCCAGCGTGTAATTGCGATCGCTCTCGCCCAGTCGCAAAGTGGCCACAGCGTTGCCCCCTCACGTCCACTTTTCTCCAGATGCGCCATACTTAACGCTGGGCACCAGGTCTATAGTGCCGGAGCCAATCTGCATAGTATAGGGCAATTGCGTATCCGTGCCGGGAACGCGCGGCGTCGGCTCCAACTCGTCGATGGAACCGGTGGGCAAATTGAGGCCCAAACTCGCCAGTATTTGCTGCCGGTCGCGGTGCCAGGCCAGGTACGAAGCCGACAGCGAAATATCGCCAATACCCGAAGACGAAATGACAAAAAAACTGAAATCTTCAAACCCTACGGTATCGCCCGCAGCATTTCTTACGGGCGCATTACTCAAAATGCTAATGTGGTCGGTGCTCTGGTGGATATAAGGCAATAAAAGGCTAAATCCCACTTTCTCCGTCATTGAATAAGAAACTTCGAGAATGTGAGCTTGCTGAGTGATTTCCGTGGGCAGTACTGGAAAATTGTCCTCAGCACGCACATCGCCCTTAGCCGGCTCAAAGAGCACTTCTTCATTGGAGAGATCATCGGTGCCGTCGCGATAGCCGTCAAAGATAGCCCGCAAATAACTGTAGCCCACCCGCCAGCGATCCTGTTTTGCCTTTTTTATGTGCGGGCCAGAATTTCTTCAATATTTAATTCGGTTAGATCGGTGGGGGGTTTTTGTGCCTGCAGAGGCAATGTAAAGACCAAGACTATAGCCGTAATTAATATATTCAAAAGACATTTAGGGAACATCTATTATCTTCCAATACTGTGGACGCTTTTTGTAAGTCATTGATAAATAACGGCTTAGATAAATAGATATTAAAATTTGTAACTTATTGATAAATAATCACTTACGAATTTCAATCTTACAAAAATCCGCTCAAGATCGAAAAAGTGTCGACAGTATTGATCTTCCTGTTATGGCTAAAATACGAGACTT
>CAXGRO010000414.1:0-5516 GCA_964012055.1 uncultured bacterium | reverse complement strand
ACTGCAAAAGCCGCGGCCAGATCGCCCTGGTAGACCGGCCCTGCCGCAGAAAAATCTGGAGCTTGCACAGGGCCTACAAGGTCCACTTACCACTCTCCAGCCGCCGCCTCGTCCAGAAGGGCCATATCGGCCGCGGGGTAGACGGCGATGTGTTCCGTTGCCCTGGTCCAATACGGCCCCAACGAAGTCTGCTGATCAATAAAAAGCGAGATAGTCTTCAGCGAATTAACGCCATCCACCGCAAAATCCGCTTCCAATAAATAGCTGCCGTCCCCCCGGGGAATCAGCGCCACTTCTGCGGGACCGCCCAACTCGCTCAAGTCGGCGGTAATGCGTCCGATCTCGGCGTCGGCTTCATAGAGGGCGGGGCGTAGGGTGGCCGACAGTTCGAGCGGTTCGCCCGCAGTGAGGACGCTCGGCAGATTCTGCCAGCGCCGGGGCCGCACGGGATGATAGCCTTGCCGCCCCTCGAAGACGCGGATCTTCTGGTCGGCGGCAATATCGCTGAGCACGTCCACCTGCCCCGACGGCCAGCGAATTTCCAGCCGCTCCACCTAGGCGTGTTGCCCCAGGCTAAAATGCGCCACCAATTCGTCCTGGTAATAACCCAGCCCGCCCAAGATCTCGCGCGTTTGGCGCAACTCGCCGACGCTGGCAATAAGGCGCGCGCCAATGCCGCTGCGGTTGCTTTGCACGCCCACCAGTTCCACCCGCAAGTAGTGGTTGTCGTTGCCGTTGTTGAGATACAGGCCGCCAAATCTCCCTGTCTGAAAATTTACTCCAAAGACCACATCTAGCAATACTGTGGACACTTTTGTAAGTCATTGATAAATAACGGCTTAGACAAATAGACATTGAAACTTGTAACTTGTTGATAAATAATCACTTACGAATTTCAACCTTACAAAAATCCGCTCAAAATCGAAAAAGTGTCCACAGTATTGATATAGAAGACCGTCCAGGTTAAAATCGGCAAATGACATGGTATGACTTATACTTCCCAGGCCAGACTGAGCGGTTTGGTCGACAAAGGTGCCGTCGCCGTTGTTGAGAAATAGAAAGGGGGCTTCACCGCCCATGAGCAAATCGAGGTCGACGTCGTTGTCGATATCCGCCATACCCGCCATGAATATGGCATTCCTCCCGGCGGCTGCCGTCAGTCCCACGCCTTCGGTCACATCAATCATTTGGGCGTCCCCCAGGTTTAACAACATGCTGGAGCGAAACGTCTCATACTGACCAGAGGCTTGAAAGAGGTCGAGGTGGCCGTCGTTGTCGATATCGCCCACGGCCAGACCAAAAGCCTGACCGACGTCGCCAATCTCATGGCTCGTCACGTCCCGGAATTTGCCCTGCTGGTCGTTGAGAAATAGACGGTTTGTTTCTTCGTACACCCCCATGTAGAGGTCGGGCCAGCCGTCGCCGTTAAAGTCGCCGGCCGCCATGCCGCCGTTTGAGCCAAAATTCACACTTAAGGCCACATCCAACCCCGCCGCCGCGGTCGCGTTGGTAAAGGTGCCGTCGCCGTTGTTGCGGTAGAGCGTATTTTCCACCGGCAGGCTTCTGCGGTGCCCAGTAAACAGGTCGAGATGGCCGTCACGATTGTAGTCGAGCCAGATGGCGTTGTCGGTGGAGAGCGAATCGGTGAGGCCGGCCTGCCGCGCCACATTGGTAAAGGCGCCGAGGTCGTTGCGCAATAGTATATCCAGATCCGCCTCATCTCCAAAAAACGCCCCAACCGGAACATACAGATCCACATCGCCGTCGTTGTCGTAGTCACCAAATACCGCCCCCCCTTCCTCTTGCGCGAGATCTCACTCTTTATGTCTGTCGTTCGCTGGGTAAAACGGCAGTCTCCCTCATTGAGCACCATAGCTATTCCAGAACCGTTGTTCTTGGCGATAAACAGGTCGGGCCAGCCGTCGTTGTCGTAATCGCCAATGCTGGTGCTGCGGGCGCTGAACAGAGGCGTGGCGATTTGCCCCGACACATCGGTGAAAAACGTCTGGGCTGAGAGCGGCCCGCACAGTGTCAGGCCGATGTAGAGGCAGGCGCGGCACAGCGGGCGCTTGGGGACATAATTTCTGGACTGCTTTCTTTTTTATTTGACAATAATACCAATAGTGATATCATTAAAGATGCCTCAAATTGAAAAGATATTGGCTGAAAT
Source organism: uncultured bacterium (assembly GCA_964012055.1). Lineage (GTDB taxonomy): Bacteria > Latescibacterota > UBA2968 > UBA8231 > UBA8231 > CAXGRO01. Next base: position 3,346 of record CAXGRO010000414.1, on the reverse strand, counting down.
GCAGCGGAATCCACAAGGGATTCGTTTCCGCGACTTATGCCGGGTGTGCGATTTCTTTTTTGGCGCAGCCCGGCAGAAAAGCACCAGCCATCGAGTGTATAAGACTCCCTGGCAGGGCGATCCTAGAGTAAATATCCAAAACGACAAAGGCCGCGCCAAAACCTATCAAGTGAAACAGGTAGTAAAAGCAATCAAACGACTGGAGGCCCAACATGGCGCTCAAAAATGACCGATACACCTACCGGGTTACCTGGTCCGAAGAAGACCGCGAATATATAGGCCTGTGCGCCGAGTTTCCCAGTCTCAGTTGGCTGGCATCCACCCCAGAAGCGGCCCTTAAAGGAATCCGCAAGGTGGTAGATGAAGTAGTTTCGGACTTAACCGCCAACAGTGAACCGGTACCAGAACCATTGGCGACCCGGACTTACAGTGGCAAGTTTTTGGTTAGGGTACCGCCCGACGTCCATCGACAATTAGTACTTGAGGCCGCAGAGGCGGGCGTAAGCCTTAATCGAATTGCCAGTACAAAGCTCAACCAATGATGCAGAATTTTCGTCCCGTGGTCCTTGTCTTCTTGGCACGGACCGTGGGGCCGCACATCCTCTAACGCAATAACAATAGCTTCCGCGTTTCTACCTGTCCTTCCCGCGCCGCCAGCCGATACACGTACATGCCGCTGGCCAACGTCCGACCCGAAGCATCGGCGCCGTCCCAATGCACCACATACGAGCCGGCCGCACGCACCCCCTGCACCAACGTCGCCACCTTACGACTCGTTTGCTATTAAACATGTCATTTTCTCCAACTCTGAATGTGCGATCATTTCCCGACCAGGATAAAAGCAAAAGATGGGCCAGCAAAAGACCACATTCAAAACAATAAATCTATCTATCTTATTGATAATAAATCAGTAATAAATATGGTCTGATTTTTTTCAGTGCCTTTGGTCCAGCCGTTTTTCGGCCCGATTCCTGTTTTCCGGACAGAATCCCTTGCAAATTCCTGTTTTCTGGACAAGCCATTGCGAATGCAGGAATAATCACGCTTGACGTTAATCACGTCTTGCGTTACTATTCTTTATGATAAAATCCTTCAGATGTTCTGACACCGAGGCGCTTGCAAGCGGACGACGCGTCGCGCGGTTTTCGAACATCGAGTCGGTGGCGCGCCGCAAGCTTCGTCAATTGCAAATTGCAGAAAGACTTGAAGACCTCCGCGTCCCACCAGGCAATCGCCTTGAAAAGCTCAAGGGCAAGCGGGCCGGCCAATACAGCATATGCATAAACGACCAGTATCGCGTATGTTTCCGCTGGTCGGCGGCCGGCGCCCAAAACGTAGAAATTGTCGACTACCATTAGGAGACATCAAATTATGTCCAAACTCCCGCCTGTTACGCCTGGAGAATTGCTGCGCGAGGAATTTTTAATCCCCATGGGCCTGTCGCAGTACCGCCTGGCAAAAGAAATAGATGTGCCGGCGCAGCGAATCAGCGAGATCGTAAACGGCAAGCGCGCCATTACCGCCGATACCGACCTGCGCCTGTGTCGCTTTCTCAATCTGTCCAATGGTTACTGGCTGAGGGCTCAGGCCGCCTACGATACCGAAGTAGCGCAAGAAACCCTCGCCCCCATTTTGACAAAAATCAAGCCGTGGAAGAAATTGCAATCTGCCACTGGCCATCTGGCATAGTAACATAACCCGCCCCATTTCCACGCCGAGTACGGCGATCACGAATGTCTCACTGTGTAGAAACGCAAGCTCAGAAAATCTACCATGACCGACACTAAAATACCCTTCCCCGCCCTCACCCCCGCCCAGCGCCTGCACCTCGAAGTCCACGGCTTCGTGCTCATCAAAAACGTGCTCACTCCCGAACAAATCCAAACGCTGCTCGACACCACCTACGCCATCGAAGATCGCTACCGCAAAACCGGCGAGCTGCCCGGCCCCAACTGCCACCTGTCGGGCACCCGCCACGATTATTTTCGCGTTGACAACCTGCCGCACCTGGCACCCTGCTACTTCGACTACCTCACCCACCCCTACCTGCTGGGCCTGGTGCGCGAAATCGTCGGCGGCAGCGTGCGCCTGGAACAATCCGACGCCCACATCCGCCGCCCCGTCCAAGAAAAAGAGCACTACGGTTTCCACCGTGGCATCAACCCCGGCTACAGCCATACCGCCAACGGCCTCTACCACTTCTCTTTCGTCAAAACCCTCACCAACCTCACCGACCTGGGTCCCGACGACGGCGGCACCACCGTCATCCCCGGCACCCACAAAGTGCCCACCGACGTCGACCAGAGCGCCATCATCGCCGCGGCCATGGACGACCCGCGCCTCATCTACCAGTTGGAGGCCCCGGCCGGCTCCACCCTGCTGTTCTACGAAGCGCTGCTGCACTCGTCGGGCGTCATCAAATCAAACCGCGAACGCGTTCTCATCATCGGCGGCTACACCCCCACCATGTTCCAAACATGGGTCGGCTACGATCCCGACATGGATTTTGTCGCCGGTCTTTCGGAAGAACATCGCGCTCTGCTCACCGGCGACCGCAAATATGGCTGGGAGCGGCGCGCTCGCAATCTGGGTGATGCGGCTGAGGTATTATAAAATCCCAAATCTCTTGAATCTTTTTCTGAGACATTGTATTGTTACCAATGCACCCTTTCAGGTCAAATAAATCATGGATGTCATTAAGCAAGACGCATCCCTCGCCACCGCCGAGGATCTGTTGCACCACCCGGCCGACGGCTGCCGCTACGAACTCATCCGCGGAGAACTGCTGAGCATGAGTCCAACGGGAGGTCGGCACGGTTTGATCGCCCAGCGCCTGGGACTGCGCCTGGGCACCTGGGCCGAAGCACAAGACGCCGGCCTCGTCTTTGCCGCCGAAACCGGATTTAAGTAGCAAACCGACCCCGACACTGTGCGCCCCACCGATGTCGCCCTGGTTGCAAAGAAACGCATTCCCGCCGCCGGCATACCGGACGGCTTTGGGGAGGGCGCCCCCGACCTGGCGATTGAAGTCCTTTCCCCCACCGACCGCATGGGCGACGTGCTGGAAAAGGTGCGCGACTACCTGGAAGCCGGCGCCCAGCAAGTATGAGTCGTCGACCCCAAAAGCCACACGGTCACTCTCTACAAATCGCTGCAGGACGTCCGGGTGCTCACCGAAAAAGACATCCTCGAAGGAGAGGGTGTGGTGGACGATTTTGAATGCGATGTAGGAGTGCTGTTCTCTTATTGATACAATTGCGTTTGGGGGTACGTTGGCGGTGTAACGCGGTGAGGGGGGGAGCGGGGCCGGGCAGGCCGCCCTGGGACTCACAAAGCACCATAGGCA
>CAXGRO010000413.1:0-5518 GCA_964012055.1 uncultured bacterium | reverse complement strand
AATGAATCCGCTCTGAGGACATGCCCAAACCGCTCAGCGGGCGTTGGCGTAGAAATCTAACGCAATACACACAGGGAGTAAGAGAACATGGTAGAAAAGGCTAGAGTGGGGGTGATTGGTACCGGGTGGTGGGCTACGCAGGCGCATTTGCCGGCGTTAAAAAAGAATCCGGATGCGGAGGTGGTGGCTATCGCGGACCTGAGAGAGGATGTGTTGGCCAAAGCGGCGGCGGCTTATGAGGTGGAGAAGACATATACAGACTATGTCGAGATGATTGATCAGGAAGAAATAGATGGGGTGATTATACCGGTGCACCACGTGGCGCATTACGAGATTGCCAAGACGTGTTTGGAGCGCGATCTGCACATTATGTTGGAGAAGCCGATGGTGTTGGAGGCGGTACATGCGCGCGAGTTGACCGAGTTGGCGCGGGAGCGGGGGCGCGAGTTGATTGTGGGGTATCCGTGGAATTATACGCCGCATACGCTGCGGGCCAGAGAGGTGTTGCGGTCGGAGGAGTTGGGGCAGATTCGCTTTATTAATTCGGTGTTTGCTTCGATGGTGATCAAGTTTTATCGGGGGGACGACAGCAGTTATGGGGAGGTGTTTGAGTATCCGGTGGTGGGGCCGGGGGATGTGTACAGCGATCCGGCGCGGTCGGGCGGGGGGCAGGGGCATTTGCAGGTGACGCATTCGGCGGGGTTGATGTTTTTTATTACGGGTTTGCGGCCGGTGCAGGTGTCGGCGCTGATGGACAATATGGATGTGAAGGTGGACGTGGTGGATGCCATGGCGGTGCGCATGGACAACGGGGCGCTGGCCACGGTGGGCAGTACGGGGACGATTGCGTCGGGGGGGACGGACCAGCTGGAGACGCGGGTTTTTTGCGATAAGGGGTGGGTGGATCTGGATTCGCTGGAGGGTACGTTGCGCATCTGCCACGAGGACGGCTCGATTGAGGAATTGCCTCCCCTGGAGGGGGCGGAGCAGATTTATCCCATGCACATGACGTCGGTCAATTTAGTGCAGGTGATTCGCGGCGAGGCGGCAAACGGCTCGCCGGCCGAAGAAGGTTGGCGTACGGTCGAAATGCTGGAGGCGGCCTATCGCTCGGTGCGGCAGGGGGGCGGGCCGGTGGAGGTGGCGTCGCTTTACGAGTAGGTGCAGCGCAGTTTTAGAGAGGGCACGCCGCCGCGAAGATCTTTGAATTCGCGGCGGCGTTTTGTTTTACGACGACCTGGGGAAGAGTTCGTAATCCAGCGCTTCCTGGTACGATTGCGCCTTGCCCGACTGGTCGCCGCCGAGCCAGCGGTAGGGGCGCGGGTAGAGGGTCAGCGAGCGGTCTTCCAGGGGCAGCTTGAGCGGCGCGCTGCCGCGCAGGGCCGAGTGTTTGGCGGCGACGGCCGCTTCCAGCGATTGGCGCAGGTCGTGGCCCGAGATAGAGAGCTCGCCGCCGTTTTCCACCACGTCGATGAACGACAGGATCGACGTGCCCAGGTAGGAGAAGCGGGGGTATTGCAGCGGGGTGTAGGGGCGGTCCACTTTGATGCGGGTGCCGCTGGAGTCAAAGCCCTGGTAAATTGTAGGCGGGCCCCAGTCCCAGTGCACCAGCGCGTCGTCGCTCCACACGGCGACGCCGCGCGAGGGTGTCAGCTGGCCAAAAACGGGGCAGTCGAGGCCGTTGCTCAGGCGGAACAGGCCGTTGATGATGAGGCCTTCGTCGTCGTCTTTTTCGAGTGCTTCCTGGGGGGTGCCCCAGGCGATCACCTCGGAGATTTCGGCCTGGGCCAGCAGGCGCAGGACGGCGATGTGCTGGCAGCCGCCGCCCGAGATTTCGCCGCCCCAGCCGTGCACGCTGGCGCCGCGCAGGGTGCCGTAGTCGCCGGCGCGCAGCCAACTGGCCGCCTCTTGAACTTCGGAGATGGCGCGCTGCAGATTGCCGCCGGCAAAAACCACGCCGCGCTCCTCGCACACTTCGATCATTTCGTCTACGTCGGAGAGGCGCGCTTCGATGGGTTTGTCGGTGGACACGCCTTTGACGCCGGCCTGGGCGCTGGCGATGACCGCCTCTTTGATGTACTTGCCCGGCAGTACGACGGCGGCCAGGTCGGGGGTGACGTGGTTGTAGAGGTCCTGGGCGTCTTTGTAGAGGCCTTTGATGCCGAAGCGCTCGCCTAGGGCTTTGCGGCGTTCTTCGTTGACTTCGGCGACGGCGATGACTTCGGTGTTGGGCAGGGTTTGGTAGACTTCTATGTAGTGCTGGCCGAGGCGGCCGCCACCGATGATGGCTACGGTGTGTTTTTGGTCTGACATGGGTTTTCCTCTAGTTATGGACGGTCGGTATGAGCGAGGGACCACCCCCATACCGACCTTAGTGGACGTAGATTAACTACGAAATGAGAAGGTAGCTGGCTAGGGAGTGTCATCCTCAAAGTTGAACCCTCCGAAGGCGAAGGCCTGAGGGAGGGTGTGGAAGATGAGGTCGCCGTTGTCGTCGGTTTCCAGGACTTCGGCCATGTACTCGTTCCAGCGGGGGGTGACGGGGTGGTCTTCGACGCGTTGCCAGGCTGTGGCAGAGGGGGCGGTGCCGTAGATGAAGAGGGTGTCTTCAAAACGGTAGATCGCCATGTTGATGCCGTTTTCGTGCATGACGTCGGCCAGTTCGGGCCATAGCTCGTCGTGGCGCTTCTTGTACTCGTCGTAACAACCCGGTCGCAATTTGAGGGCCATGCCGTTTGCTTTCACAATGTCCTCCTCGATTGGGGGAGATATTCGGGGTCAACAGTACTCATTTGGTAGAGTAGATACAAGACTGGGTTATACCGGTTTCTTCAAAGCTTTACCGTCCTCGATTCCACATCCTTTTAATAAAGTGCGATGCACGGCCAGGTCGTGGTCCAGAGAGAAATCGGGCGATTTATCGCCGCGGATACAGGCGGCCAGCTCGCGCAGTAGAGAGGGGAATTCAGGCGGCGGGGTGATTTCTATGTCTTGCCAATCGGCCTGGTAGGCGTCGGTGGGTTCTTCTAGATAAAGTGTGAGATTGTTGGAGCCGATGGGGGCGTGCACCGCCGTGCCGTGGGTGCCGTGGACTTCGATGCGGCGGTCCATGCCCGCTTGCATGGCGGTGGTGTCGACGATGCCGATGCCGTCTTGGCATTCGTGGACGACGACGGCGTTGTCCACCTCGCTGCGGTCGCCGTAGTGGCCGGCCAAAACCGGGTGGATGGATTTGGGTTCGCCCATGAGGGCGACCATGAGGTCGATGAGGTGGCCGGCCATTTCAAAGTAGACGCCGCCGTAGTAGACGGTGAATTCTTGCGCCAGTTGGGGGTGCCAGTCCCTGGGTTTGGGGATGTGGCCGCGGTACTGGAAGATTTGGCCCAGGGCGCCGCTTTGCGCCAGGCGCAGCATTTCGCTAACGGCGGGGTTGTAGCGCCACATATAGGCCATTTGCAAGAACAGGTTTTTGTCGGCGGCCAGCTGGTGCAGGCGTTGCAATTGCTGCAGGTCGACGCCTGCCGGTTTTTCCAAGAGCACGTGTTTGCCGGCGTTGAGGGCTTGTTCGGCGTAGTCGAGGTTCTGGTAGACGTGGCCTTCGACGATGACGGCTGCGGCGTCGCTGTCGAGCACGGCCTGGGCGCTGGGGAAGACGTGCAGGGGCAGGCCGTACTCGGCCCAGCGCTCCTGGTTTTGGGCGATCACTTCGGGGTCGGGGTCGTAGAGGCCGGCCAGCTGGAATTCGTCGGGGCGCTCAGACGCCTCGCGCACGTGCATGGAGGCGTGGCTGTGCCAGGCGCCGAGGTAGGCAAATTTTAAAGGCATTGGTTTTACTCCTCAGTTTTGAGCTATCGACGAGAATTAAGCGGGCGGGTCCAATTGCGGCATGCCTTCGCTGACGCCGAATCGCTGTCCGGACGCCACGGGCCAGGTCTGGCCGCCCTTGAAATCGAATTCTTCGCGGCCGCAAAGCCACAGGAAGAGGCGGGCGACGCGGACGGCGTCGTACCATTTTTCGGGCATGCCGTTCTGGGTTCGCAAATCGATGCTGGAGAGGTTGAAGTTGGGATCGGCGCGCCAGTCGCGTTGGGGCGCTGCGGTGCGAAAATAATTGTACTTGAGCATATTGCGGATGCCGCTGGCGGTGGAACGGGTGGCGCGGTGCCAGACGGAGTAGTGGGTGATAAAGATTGAACCGGCCGGCGCCGCCGTCGATACGCCCTGGCGAATGCTGCCGTAGTGGGCCATGTAGCGGCGCTTGGTGCGGACAAAGTGCGAACAGGGCACAATTTCGGTGGGCCCCATTTCCACCGGCGTGTTTTGGGGGTAGTAGAACACCTGCAGCGAGTCGAGGCCCAGCGCCTCGATGGCGCCGCCGTCGCGGTGCCAGCCGCCCTTGCCGGGGCGCGGGCATTGGGTGCGGTGGTTGTTCATGTAGTGGGGCAGTTTAAAGTTTTTGCCCAGCAGCGAACGCAGGGCGCCGGCCGCCTGCGGGTTTTTGATGACGGCGTCGGAAAACCATTCCAACTCCAGCATCTGGGTCAGGTTTGCTTCCGGGTATTCGTCGGTATAATCCAAGACGCGCTGGTTGATGTCGTCGGGGACGGCGGCTTCGATCAAGATGTAGCCGTTCTTGCAGAATTCGATTACTTCATCATCGTCCAGGGTGGGGGGGCAGTCGTACAGTGCTCCGGTCATGGTCATTTCTCTAGGATAAATTCGCAGCCCAGGCCGTAGGCCTCTTCCTCGCCGGCCATCATCAACGCCATTTCTGGAAATTTGACGATGCGCCAGCCGTCGAGCACGGCTGCGAGCACGGTGTCGTAGGGCCAGTCGCCGTTTTGGTCGAGGCCGTCGTGCTGGCCGTCGGCGTCAAAGAGCGACATGCCGCACACCGATGACGTGATGGCGGTGTTATCGGCCTGGAGGTAGAGTAGTTGGGGGCTGGTCTGGTGGGTGGTGAGGTCGAGGGCTTGTTGCAGGTCGTTTTCGGTGAGTTCACCGGCGCGAAATTTTGTTAAGCAATTTTCGAGTTGTTTTTTTATTTGAGACATGGTTGTGTTCTCTGGGGCCGGATGGGTTTGTTTGAATTTTGGCGGGGCGGTCGAAAAATAGGTAATGGAGGGAGGTGGGGCAAGTTGGGGTATGTGGTTGGAAGGGGGGCGTTTGTTTGTAGCGCGGTGAGGGGGTGGCCTCGACGCTCATTCTCGCCGGGCTTTCTGCCCGGCTCCGATTCATTACCCTCTCTGCCGCGTCCTGCGGCAGAGAGGGTAATGAATCCGCTCTGAGGCCACCCCCTCACCGCTTGGCGATCGTTTACCTAGGATCCCCACGTTTATAGATGGGTACTGACGCTACTTACTCCGAGCGCCGATAAACTACGTCTGCGAAGGTCCGGTAGGGGAGGGTCCCAGAGCGGATTCCAAAGGGCCTGTCCGCAGGACAGCGGACAGGCCCTTTGGAATCGGAGCCCGGCAGGAGCCGGGCGAGAATGAGCGAGGGACCCTCCCCTACCGGA
>CAXGRO010000412.1:0-5520 GCA_964012055.1 uncultured bacterium | reverse complement strand
CGCAGGTCGAGGCGCTCGGCGCTCTTGCCGGCCCAAAACAGACTCTGGTCGACGATGTGGGGTTCCTTGGCCTGGCGGCTCACCTGGCGAAAAATTTGCAGCGCCTTCTGGTATTGGTGGCGGCAGTAATGGGTAAAGCCGATGTTCCAGTGGGCCTCGTCGCGGTACTTGCTCTGCGGGTAGTTGTCGACTAAGCGGCGGTAGTAGTTTGCGGCCTGGTCAAATCTATTGTGGCGCTCACTGGCTTTGGCGGCGTTCCACAGGGCCTGGTCGGCCAGGTCGTGGCGTGGGTGCAAATCGGCCAGTTTTTGGTAGGTGGCAATGGCGCGGGTGTCGCGGTTGCGGCGCACCTGAATGCCGGCGATGCGGTAGAGGGCGCTGGGGCGCTGGTGGCGCTCGTAGCTGCGGTTGAACTCGCGCTGGCCGCGGGCGTAGTCGCCGCGCGACACGTAGGCGCGGGCCAGCAGGTATTGGGTGTCGGCTTCGAGGCGGTGGCCGGGGTATTTGCGCAAGAAGTCATTGCAGGTGGAAATGGTCTGGCGGAAGCGCTTGCCCTCGTAGTAGACCCGGGCGCGGGCGTGCAATTCCTCCGGGCTCTTGCTGGAGCGCAGGTGGGCCAGGGCGTCCAGGGCGCGGTGGTGGCTGGGGTGGTGCTGAATGAGTTGCAGGCGCTGTGTGCGGGCGGCGCCGTGATCGCGCTGCAGGTCGTAGACGGCGGCGGTGCGGTGGAATAGCTCCGGCGTCAGGGCCGGGGTGCGCTGGCGCAAGCGCTGGTAGGTTTTTAGGGCGTGGTCGTATTGCTTGCCCGCCACATAGAGTTCGGCCAGGCGCAGGTGGGCCGAGTCGACCAGGGCGGCGTGCGGGCTGGAGATGAGGAAGTCTTCGTAGGCCGAAATGGCCGCTGCCGGGTCGTCCATGGCTTCTAGGGCGCCGGCCATCCAAAAGCGGCGGTAGTCTTCTATAGGGGCAAGGCGGTCGTCCAGGCGTTTGAGGCGGGCGTAGGCTTTTTCGGGGCGGTTGAGGGCGCGCTCGCACAGGGCCTGCTGGTAGGATAGATAGGTGCGGCTGTCGGCGGTGAGTTCGGGACCGGCGATTTTGCCGGCTAGTTTGTAGGCTTCTTTATAGCGCTCTTGCTGGATGAGTTCGGCGATGCGCTCAACGGGGGGCAGGTTGCGGATGTCGTCCGGTTGGCGCAGGACAATATGGGCCAGAAAAGGCAGGAGAACGATAAAGCTGAGGCCCAAAGTGCCCCAGGCCAGTTTGGTGCGGGGGATCATACGGCTTGTGCTCAACGCTGTCGGCAAAGTGAAATAGGGACGTATTACCTACTGAAAATACAACAACTTTGCGAACTCGGTCAATCAAAATAGCACGGCGGAGACACGGGTGGAGCAGAAAAACCTGGCGTTTAGGTGGAGGAACGCTTGTTTAGGGCTTTGGAGAGCAGATCGGCAAAGTTGCTTTGGTCGGCGGAGTTTTCCGCCAATTCGAGGGAGCGCTTTTCTGCCTCTTCCAATTCTTCGATATGCTGGCGGATATCCTGGAGGGAATGGTCAATCTCCTGCTTCATTTGATCCAGGCGCGTGCCAAATTGGTTAGATATGGGCGAAGTAGACATTTTTTTCTTTAAAGACTAGGGGAATCTTTGCCTCTGGTAAAAAAGTTCCTATGGCTATATAAGCAAATTTTGTGCCTTATTTTCCCTTTTGAGGAAAATAATTTAAGATGAGTAATAACAATTAGTTATGGCGTTGATAAGGCAGAGTGGAAAATGGGCGAGGAAGAAATCTCTTCTCATTGGGTAGGAGTCAGAGAAATCTTTGCCCTCTATGGGGTGCGGCGATCAAACAGAGGTAGGGTCGATTTTATCCGGCGAAATATCCAGTTTTTTCATAGCCTGTCGCATCGCTTTGCCCGACAATTTGTCCTGCTGGGCCAATCCGCTCAAAGCGCCCAGGGCGATAAAGCGGGCGTCGACTTCAAAAAAGTCGCGCAGGGCTTCGCGGCTGTCGCTGCGGCCAAAGCCGTCGGTCCCCAGCACGATGGGCGAGGTGGGAAACCAGCGGGCAATGGATTCGGGCAGTAGTTTTAGATAGTCGGAGCGGTGACAAAAGCGCCCTGGGCGCCGGCCAGGCACTGGCCGATATAAGGAATTTTGGGCGTTTGATCGGGGTGCATTTGATCGGGGTGCAATAGATTCCAGCACTCCGCCGCCTGGCCGTCGCGGTACAATTCCTTAAAGCTGGTGATGCTCCACACGTCGGCGGTTATGTCAAAGTCGGTGGCCAGCAACTCCTGCGCTTTGACCGCTTCGTTTAAGATGGGGCCGCTGGCCAGCAGGTGGACCTGGGCCGGCTGTGACGCCTGGCGCAGGCGGTACATGCCCTTGAGGATGCCCGCTTCGCTGTCGGGCGGCATCGACGGCATGGCGTAGGGTTGATTTTCCACCGTGAGATAATAGAAGACTTCCTCGCCGTCCGCGTACATGCGCTCGATACCGTGGCGCATGATGACGGCCAGTTCGTAGGCATAGGCCGGATCGTAAGCGCGCAAATTGGGCAGGGCGTGGGCCAGCACATGGCTGTGGCCGTCCTGGTGTTGCAGTCCTTCGCCGTTGAGCGTGGTGCGCCCGGCGGTGGCGCCTATGAGGAAACCGCGGGTGCGCATTTCGCCGGCGGCCCAGGTTAAATCGCCCACCCGCTGCAGGCCGAACATCGAATAAAAGATAAAGAAGGGGATGGCGTTGATGTTGTGGGTGGTGTGGGCGGTGCCAGCGGCGATAAAGGAGGCTAAAGCGCCGGCTTCGGTGATGCCCTCTTCGAGAATTTGCCCGTCTTTGGCTTCTTTGTAGTAGAGCAGGGTGTCGATATCGACGGGCTCGTAGAGTTGACCCACGTGCGAGTAGATGCCGCATTGGCGGAAGAGCGCCTCCATGCCAAAGGTGCGGCCTCGTCGGGCACAATGGGCACGATGTGGCGGCCGATGTGCGCGTCGCGCAGCATTTTGGCGAGGATGCGCACAAAGGCCATGGTGGTGGACACTTCGCGGTCGGCGGCGCCCTGGTAGAATTCGGCGAAGAGGTCGGGGTCGGGAGCTTTGAGCGGGGTGCTGACGGTGTTGCGCTTGGGCACCGGGCCGCCCAGGGCCTGGCGGCGCTGCAGCAGGTATTCTATTTCGGGGCTGTCGTCGGGCGGCCGGTAGTAGGAAAATTGCGCCACTTCTTCGTCGGAGAGGGGGATGCCAAAGCGGGTGCGGATTTGGCGCAGCCCCTCGGCGTCCAATTCTTTGAGCTGGTGCGCGGTGTTGCGCCCCTCGCCGGTCGCGTCCATGCCGTAGCCTTTGATGGTTTTGGCCAGCACCACGGTGGGCGCGCCCCGGTGTTCTGCGGCCGCTTTAAAGGCGGCGTAGACTTTGTCGGGGTCGTGGCCGCCGCGGCGGATGGTGCGGATCTGCTCGTCGGTGAGCAAACTGCCCAACTCGCGCAGGCGCGGGTGGGTGCCAAAGAAGTGTTCGCGCCCGTAGGCACCGCTCGACACGGTGTATTTTTGGTACTGGCCGTCGACAATTTGTTCCATGCGCTCAACCAGCAGTCCCTCGTGGTCCATGGCCAAAAGCGGGTCCCAGCCGCTGCCCCATATCACTTTGATGACGTTCCAGCCGGCGCCGTTAAAAAACGTTTCGAGTTCCTGAATGATTTTGCCGTTGCCGCGCACCGGCCCGTCGAGGCGCTGCAGATTGCAATTGACCACAAAGATGAGGTTGTCGAGCTTCTCGCGCCCCGCCAGCGAGATGGCCCCCAGGGCTTCGGGCTCGTCGGTCTCTCCGTCTCCCAAAAAAGTCCACACTTTGGCGTCGCTGGGCTCTTTGAGGCCGCGCCCTTCCAAATAGCGGTTAAAGCGCGCCTGGTAGATGGCCATGATGGACGACAGCCCCATGGAAGCGGTGGGGAATTCCCAAAAGTCGGGCATGAGCCAGGGGTGGGGATAAGATGAGAGGCCGCCGCCGGGTTGGAGTTCGTGGCGGAAGTTGTCGAGTTGTTCCTCGTCAAAGCGCCCTTCGAGATAGGCGCGGGCGTAGATGCCCGGCGCGGTGTGGGCTTGAAAGTAGATCTGATCCCCTTCTCCTTTGCCGTCTTTGCCGCGAAAAAAGTGGTTAAAGCACACTTCGTAGAGGGTGGCGGCCGAGGCATAGGTGGCTATATGCCCGCCAATGCCGGGGCTGGCGCGGTTGGCGCGCACCACCATGATCATGGCGTTCCAGCGAATGATGTTGCGGATGCGGCGTTCGAGGTCGTGGCTGCCGGGGTAGGGCGGCTGATCCTGGGGCAATATGGTGTTGATGTAGGGGGTGTTGGCGGTGACGGGGATGCGCACGCCGGCGTGGCGGGCGCGGTTTTGCAGTTGCGCCAATAGATTGCGGACGCGTTCGGGCGGCGCGGTTTGTAAAAGATAGTCGAGGGATTCGAGCCACTCCTGGGTTTCTATGGCTTCTAGGTCGGTTTGGTCTGGGGGCGTAGGGGTGGTCATGGAGATCTTTTGAATGGGCATTGGATTTAGTTGGCGCCCCAGATATTCAAGCTACTCGCTCGACTATTTGTACCGAAACTTGCCGACCCGCATGCGCGAGCATATTGATTAGCTTATCTACGGTAAACAGCTCAATCTTTCCTTTATGGATTTCGCTAATGCGCGGCTGCGTCACGCCGAAGTGTCCGGCCGCCTCCTGCTGGGTCCAGCCCTCCGCCTTAATTAGTTTTTTAATAGCTACCATCAAATCGGCGCGTACCCGCAGATTTTCCGCCTCTTCGGGGGTAAAGCCCAGATCGGAAAACACGTTGCCTGAAGACGGGGTAACCGACTCTTTCTGGTTCATCGAAGCTTTCCTCGTATCTGTTTTAAGCGCGCAAATCTTTTAATGCGGTGCCCACAAAGTCCAGAAGTTTCATATATCAATTATACGAAATTACGTATAATTATCAATGCAATTATAAATCGATTTTCCAAAAAGTATGAGCCCCTAAGACTTGCGTTTAGGCGCGTAGAGGTGGGGGCTTTCGCCGTAGAACACCTCGCCGGCTTCCATTACCGTTTCCGACATAGTGGGGTGGGGGTGGATGCTCAGCTTGATGTCGGAGGCCAGAGCGGCCATCTCTACTGCCAAAACGCCTTCGGCGATCAACTCGCCGGCGCCTACGCCGGTGATGCCCACGCCCAAAACGCGCTCGCTTTGCGGGTCGACCAGAAGCTTTGTGATGCCGTCGTTGCGGTCCATGGTGGTGGCGCGGCCCGAGGTGGCCCAGGGGAAGCGGGCTACTTCGAAGGCAATGTCCTGGCGCTCGGCTTCCGATTCGGTGAGGCCGCACCAGGCGATCTCGGGGTCGGTGTAGACGACGCTGGGGATGGCGTTGGGTTCAAAGGCGGTTTTGTGGCCGGCGATTACTTCGGCGGCGGTAGTGCCCTCGTGCGAGGCGGTGTGGGCCAGGGCCGAGCCGATGACGTCGCCGATGGCGAAGGTGGAGGG
>CAXGRO010000411.1:0-5522 GCA_964012055.1 uncultured bacterium | reverse complement strand
GCGGCGGGTTGGAAAGTCACCTACCTCGGCCCCAATCTGCCGGCCACAGAAATCGCCGGCGCGGCGCAAAAAAACGCAGCCCGCGCCGTAGCCCTCAGCATCATCCATCCGGCCGACGACCCTCACCTGGGCCCGGAACTGATCAACTTGCGCCGCTTATTGGCCGACGGCGTCGCCCTATTGGCCGGCGGCCGCGCCGTCTCCAGCTACCGGCGCCACCTCGACCAGATTGGCGCCTACCACCTAGCCAGCCTGGAAGACTTGCGCGCCTACCTCAAATCTGCGGGGGTTGCCGCCAACGCCTGACCATGTTGCGCTGCGCCTTCGCCCTGCTCGTTCTAACCGCCCTCCCCCTGCACGCTGCCACCCTCAGTGGTTTTGTACGCAACGCCGAGGACGGCGAGAGTCTGTCCTACGCCACCGTGCGCCTCGCCGATCTGCCGCTGGGTGCCCAGAGCAACGCCAGCGGTTATTACGCCATCAAAAATGTGCCACCCGGCACCCACATCGTCGTGTCTTCCCACATCGGCTACACCACCCGACGCGATACCATCTGCCTGAGCCAGGCCGACGCCGACATACGCCTCGACCTGGCCCTGACCGCGGGCGCCCTCACAACCACCCAAACCCTGGTCGTCACCTCCCAGCGCAACGCCGCCGAGCGCGACGCCCAACCCGGCTACCTGTCGCTGCAGAGCGAACCGCTGCGCCAAATGCCGGCCGTCGGCGAGGCCGACCTGCTGCGCAGTCTGCAATTGTTGCCCGGCATTCAATCCGCCTCCGACATCAGCAGCGGCCTCTACATCCGCGGCGGCGGCCCCGACCAGACGCGCATTCTGCTCGACCAGATCCCGCTCTACAACCCCTCGCACGCCTTTGGCTTTTTCTCCACCTTCAACCCCGACGCCATCAAAGACATCAACCTCTACAAGGGCACCTACCCAGCCGCCTACGGCGGCACCCTGGGCTCCGTCCTCGACGTCAGCAACCGCGAGGGCAATAGCCAAAATCTCGCCGGCCGCGGCAGCCTCAGCCTCATCTCCGGCCGCCTGCTGCTGGAAGGCCCGGTGGGCAGCGGCACCTGGATGGTGGCCAGCCGCCGCACCTACATCGACCCGGTTCTGGCCGCGGTGCGCAGCCGCGGCATCGACGTGCCCAATTATTTCTTTTACGACTTTAACGGCAAAATAACCCAGCAGCGCGGCGCCAACGACGCCTTTACCGCCAGCACCTACTGGGGCCAGGACGACCTCGGCTTTAACTTTGACGCCGAAAATTCCATCTCCATCCGCTGGGGCAACCGCGCTCTAACCGGCCGCTGGAACCGCGTCTTTTCGCCCTCCCTCTTTGGCACCTTGGTCGCCGCCAGCTCCTATTACGAGAGCGACACGGCGCTGAGTTTCCTCTACACGCCCATCTATTTCTTTAACAGCGTGCGCGACCTCTCGCTCAAGGGCGACCTCGACTATTTTATCGGCAACAACCACACCCTCTCGGCCGGCCTCCTGATCACTGCGTACGAATTCCACTTTGAACAGGCGTTCAACCGCCAGACCCAAGTCGACTTTGAAGACGAGCCCACCTTGCTCTCTTTTTACGTGCAGGACGAATGGCGGCCGCAGCAGCCCACCCTGGTGCGCCTGGGCGCCCGCACCACCTATTTTAGCGAGGGGGCGCGCTGGCACTGGGCGCCGCGCCTGTCTCTGAGCCACCAACTAACGCCCCAGGTGCGCCTCAAATTGGGCGGTGGCACCTACCGCCAATACCTGCAATTGGTGACCACAGAAGGGTTTTCCGGCGGCGATTTTTGGTTGCCCATCGACCGCACCGCCACCCCCAGCCGCTCCTACCAGAGCGTCGTCGGCGCCGACTGGCAAGCGTCGCGGCGCTACCAATTTGCCGTCGAGGCCTACTACACCGACATGGCCGACCTAGTGGTGCTCGACAACGAGGTCAGCGCCGACAGCGATAACACCCGCACCACCGACCTCTTTAAGACCGGCGGCAGCGGCTACGCCACCGGCATCGAATTTTTTCTGCAGCGCCGCAACGGCGCACTCACCGGTTGGGTGGGCTACACCCTGGGCTGGACCCGGCGGCGCTTTGCCGAGCTCAACGGCGGCCGCACCTTTGCGCCCAAGTACGACCGCCGCCACGACCTGTCGTTTTCGCTGTCCTACCACCGCGGCATCTGGACCTTTGGCAGCAACTTCCTCTACGCCACCGGCCAGGCCTTCACCCCGGCGGCGGCGCGCTACACCCTGCGCCAACCGGCCACCGGCGAGGTGGAGGACTACGTGCTGCCGGCGGCGCGCAACAGCGCCCGCCTGCTGCCCTACCACCGCCTCGACCTCAGCGCCACCCGCGCCGCGCAATTGTGGGGTCGGCAAGCCGAGTTCTACCTGCAGGTATTCAACATCTACAGCCGCCGCAACGAGTGGTTCGTACAGTACGACACCGACGACCCCGACACCGAACCCAGGGTCGCCAAAATGCTGCCCATAGTCCCGTCTCTGGGCCTCAACTTTAAATTTTGATGGGAATAATGTGCCTTTTTGTCCTACTGCTAAGTACCGCACTGCTGGGCTGCAGTGCCGAGCGCCAACCGGGCTCGCTCTTCCGCTCCAACGGCGACAGCGAGGTCGTCGTCGACGCCACCCTCATCGTCGGCCGCCCGCTGGCCGACATCTTTGTGCGCCGCACCCGCGACCCGGGCCAATCCTACAGCCGCGCCCTGGCGGCAGTGACCGACGCCCAGGTGAACATTGCGCAAGGGGCGCAGACTTACGCCTACCGCGCCGACCCCGATTCGGCCGGCCGCTATCTGCCGCCGGCCGACGCCCCGCTCGTCGAACCCCAAACCGAATACGTACTACAGGTTCGCCTCGACGACGGCGCTGTTTGCTCCCGCACCACCACGCCACCGCCTTTGCAACTGCGCGAAGTAGTACTGCTCGACGAAGACGCCGAGTCGGCGCTGCGCCGACTCAAAACCTTTGGCGAATTGGGCGACGGCGTCTACAGCGCGCCGGAAAACCAGCTCGTCTACCCGCAGGGCGTCCTCGAATTTCGCCTCGACCGCAGCGACGTGCCCGCTTACCAGCTGGCCCTTTTCAGCCTCGACCCCGACTCCGAATCCCTCGTCGACTCGGACATTTTGGAAGAAGACGACATCGACGACTTTGAGCGCCAGGGTGCCTCGCCACCACTCGACGTAGCCAGCGGCCAGGTGCGCCTGCCGTGGTTCGCCATAGGTTTTGCCGGCCGCTACCTAGTTAAAGTCTACGCCGTCGACCAAAACTGGTTCGACTACGCGCGCTCTAACATCGACGACGACGGCCCCGTCTTTGGCGGCTTGGCCGGCGACAATTTTGAACGCCCCATCTTCAACGTCAGCGGCGGCATCGGGCTCTTCGGCTCGGCGGCGGTCGATTCGGTGGGATTTTTCGTACTGCCGCGCCAGGGCGAATTGTGAAAACGTGGCACTCCTGCCCCCGCTGCACTTATCTCCTCGCAAATAATTGTATTCGTAGCGCTCGGCTTCTTCGGAGCTGATGTCCTCATAGGCAAACTCGCTACCCATAAAAGGCCCCGAGCAGTTGCTCGACGAGATCCTCTTGACCCGCTTGATCGCCGACAAATACAGCCACTGGTCATTCAAATAGCGATGGGAAAAAGCGATACGGCTCGGCAGGCTCGGCGAACAACTGCTGCTGTTGGGGGGTGAGCACGCAGTCGGATGGCGGCTCGACGCGACCGGTCCCCCAGGCCAACTGTGACACGCAGTACTTGAACAGCAGCGTGCGGCGCTCGTGGGAGGCGTTCCAGGCCGCAGTACCGTGGGTGAGCGCTTCTGTAAACAGCGTCACCGAGCCGGCCGGTGCGCGCGGGATGATGATGTGGGGGAATGTTTCGGCCGACTCCGAAGTCTCGGAAGAGTCGAGTATCTGCTGGGGCAGCTTGTAGTTGCTCTTATGGCTGCCGGGAATACAGCAGAAGCCACCGAGGCCGGGCCCCGAATCGGTGAGGTTCCACGACGCTACCACAAAACCGCTGTGAATTTCGTTGAGCGGGAAGGGGTAATACTCGCCGGCAATCGATTTGGCGATCGGTGAAGAGGCCCCGTAGTCGGAGTGCATCTTGCCCTTCGGCATCCCCTTGTTCATGACGATTGAGTACAGTCTGTCGAGGCGAAAACAGTCTCCGAGCCGGTAGCGCAGTGCGGGCATGATCGCCGGATGACCGAGGAGGTCGACATAAGGTTCTCCCCAGGCGAGGAAACCGGGCCCCGTCTGCGAGCCCCCGGCATAGGCGAAGATGCTGGAGTCGGCTGGGTATTCCTGGCGGGCGAATATCTCGTTGAGCGTCGCCAAGTCGTCAGTGCTCAACACGTCCTCGATGATTAGGTAACCGTTCAGGTCGAATAAATATTTCTGCAGTTCTTCCATTATGTTCAGCAGCCCTCGGTTATCTCAACCGCTCTCGCAATTGTTTTTGCCTCCCCGTTATGCTATCCTTAAAACTAAGCGTTTTTACCCAATCGCACGCGAATAAATATGGCCTTTTCCTGCTCCAGGTGAATGCGCTGGACGAATCCCCCAACCCCTCTCGTCTTCGTCGAGTTACAAGGCCGCCGGGATTTTGCCACCGAAGACCTCCTCGCTTTTGAAGCGGGCTACCGCACCCGCCCTGCGGAGGGAGTGTCGCTGGATATAGCGAGCTTTTACACGAAATCTGCTGGACAGCCAGCACCGCGAATTTGAAACGGAACTGCTCGAGACGCTGACCACAGAAGTGCAGCGCAGTGCCTACGGCGCGCTGATCTGGCGATTCTAAAAAGCGCCTTCATTAAAGTAATAAACAGCTATAACGCCATCTTAACGCAGCAAGAGCAAACGGCGACTCTGCGTCCACTCCGCCGTGCGCAGACGATAAAGATAGACGCCGCTAGCCAGTTTGAGCCCCCGCGCATCGCGCCCGTCCCACTGAAGTGTATGTATCTCGGCCGCCCGCCGGCCGCGTGCCAGCGTGGCGACCTTGTGGCCGGCCAGATTGTAAACCGACAAATCTACAGCACTTTCCTGCGACAAAACAAATTGCAATGTCGTACTACTGTTAAAAGGATTGGGGAAATTCTGGCGCAACAAAAAACCCACCGGAAGTATCGCATCGCGCCTTTCCGCCACGTCCGTCGGCGCATCGGCCGCAACAACCAGGCGCAAATCGTCGAGCAATAAAGCGCCGTCCAAGCGACCTTCAAAACGCAGGGTTTCCACATAGGGGAAACGCAAAGAAAAGGCGTCGAGCGGCACCTCGACGACCTGCCATCCCCGCTTGTTCAGGTCAAAACCAAAGTGCCCCTGCTCGCGCCGCAGCACATCGACAACCTGGCCGTTGACCAGCAGCTTGAGCCAATGCCAACTCTTCACTGGCCCCGCGCCCAGATGCAGGGCCACGCGCACGGCGCCGTACCCATCGATGTCCACGGGCTGTGCGGCGCCCACATCCACAAGCCAAAAGAA
>CAXGRO010000410.1:0-5523 GCA_964012055.1 uncultured bacterium | reverse complement strand
TCAGGGGCGCCCTTGCTGCGCCGCTTGCCGCGCCGCCGCGGCAAAATCGTCGCCGTCTGAGGCGTGCATAATGCCACGCGACGAGCTGACCAAAATGCCGCCCCCCTGCGCGTCTTGCCCGCACCCCACCGCCGTCGCCAAATCGCCTCCCTGGGCCCCGATGCCGGGAATTAAAAACGGCATGTCCGGCGCCAGGCTGCGCAGGTCTTGAATGTGCTCCGGCTGGGTGGCGCCCACCACCAGACCGCAATTGCCCGCCGCGTTCCACTGCACCGCCTTGCGCGCCACCTGGGTATAGAGCGGTGCATCGCCCACCATCTGTTTTTCAAAGTCGTCGGCGCCCGGGTTGGAAGTCAGGCAGACCAAGAAGACGCCCTTTTCTTGGTAGGCTATAAACGGCGCCACCGCATCCTCACCCATGTAGGGCGTGACCGTGAGCGCGTCGGCGCCCAACTCGTCAAAAAACATGGCGGCGTAGCGATCGGCCGTAGACCCGATATCGCCCACCTTGGCGTCGAGCAAAATCGGGACGTGTTGGGGCACGTGTTCCAAGGTGCCCTTTAAGGTCTCCCAAGCGCGGGGACCCAGTGCCCCGTAGAAGGCAAAATTCGGTTTGTACACGCACACCAAATCGGCCGTGGCATCGATGAGACAGCGGTTGAAGTAGAGCACCGGATTGTCCTTGCCGCGCACGCTTTGTGGCAAATTGTCCGGGTGCGGATCTAGGCCGACGCAGAGCAGCGAATTATTCTGCTGCGCCGCCCCCTTCAATTTCTCCCGAAAGGTCAAAGTCATCCTCTTCAATGTAAGTGGTATCGGCGTAAGTGGAGTCCATGTACAGGGGATCAAAATAAGTGGGATCGATCGGCGCCGGCTTGGGGCCCACTACCAGGACGACGCCGCATTTGCCCAAGAAGTCCCACTCGCGATCGGCCATGCGCACGTTGACCGCGTCTTCTGAACTCAGCACCACGTCGGCATTGTAGAGCCCGCTAACGCCACTAGCTTCCACTACCATGGGGTGGGCGTCTTCGCCGCCGACCCGGTCGCTGCTCAAAACGCGCTCCATGTCTTTGTCGTAGCCCACCACCCCAATTTGGGTGGCGCAATCACCCTCGGCAGAATTGCCGCCGTAGACCTCCAACCCCCCCGGACTTAGGATGCGCGGGGCCATGCTGGGGCGCAAATCCAAGCCGCGCACGTCCACCACCAGGCCAGTGTAGGGTTTAAGCGGCTCGTACGCCTCCGGCTCATCTACAATGAGAGTGTCAGCGATCAGCGAATCGGCGGCCAGCGAGTCGGCCAATAGCGAGTCGGCCGTCAGCGAATCGAGAAAAACAACCTCCGCATTGGCGGCGTTGAGGGAATCCAACTCCGCCAGTAAAGCGTCCAGCGTGTCCACCACCAGCGAATCGGTCGGGGACAGCACGGCGGCGGCAAAGTCGTTGCGCAAATCGATCTGCACGGCAATGCGGTAGAGCCCGTCCTCGTCGGTCATGCTGCCGGGCACCACCCGGGCGCCGCGGACAATGGCACTTAAGTGCGCGTAGACCTCGTCGCTCTCCACCATGGCCATGCTCACTTTGGTCTGTGCGTCAATGCGCACCTCGCCCACCATTTCCGCCAAATTGCGCAGCGCCATGACCCGCGCCGCCTTCATGCCCATGAGCCGCCGCCGCGCCGGGTCGTCTATACCCTCGGGCGCCAGCCCTTCGCCGTATACGGCCAACACCCGCTCGGTCCAATCGATATTGCCTTCTATGCGCAGCGCCTCGGCGCTCTCCAGAGCGAGCGGCTCGACGAGGTTTTCCGCCGCGCCGCGCTGGGCCCATGCCAGCAAACCCGCCAGCGCGCACAAGAGCACGGCGGCGTGTCGCCATTCTCTATATTCTGACCGATGCGCCATATCCACCTCAGCAATGTCTTAGAAGTAAAATTTGAGATCGGAGTGGGCCTGTAAGCCGAGTTCTGTCCGCGCCAACGGGCGCGGGGCGATCATTCATCTTGGGCGGCGGTTGCCCGCCGCCTCTTTGCGGCCTACCCGGGAGTAGTACCGAGGCGGACCACCTCTCCTCCCCTATTTGGCCTTGCTCCGGATGAGGTTTACCCTGCCGTTCCCGTCGCCGGAAACGCGGTGAGCTCTTACCTCGCCTTTTCACCCTTACCGACCACCAGGTCGGCGGTATGTTTTCTGTGGCACTGTCTCTGGGGTCGCCCCCGCTGGACGTTACCCAGCATCCCGTCCTGCGGAGCTCGGACTTTCCTCACTGCCGGTCCAATAAGACCGGTGCGCGCGATCGCCCGGCCCACTCCGAAATATCAGCTCGACTGCTCGTCCCAAACCAAGATGGCGCCGCAACTCTCGCAGTGGTGGATCTGCTCGTTGCGCCGCACCAGACTCTTCTGCTGTGCCGGCAATTCGCGAAAACAGCCGCCGCAAGCGCCTTTGCGCAACGGCGCCACGCGCGCACTCTTGCTCTTTTTGTTGCCGCGCTCATACATCTTTAACAGGCGCGCTTCAATGCCCTGGCTCACCTGCTGCCGCCGCTCGTTCACCCCGTCGACCTCGGTCTGCAGCGAGTCGAGTTTTTCTTGCAGCTGATCGATGTGTTCTTGCTGCTCCTGGCGCACTTCCTCGTGTTCCTGGCTTATAATCTCGATCTGCTCGCGCACCTGGTTGGCTCGGTCAATGCTTTCGAGTATCTGCGTTTCGCATTCCGACATCTTGGTTTTGCACGCTTCGGTCTCCAACTGCAAGGCGTCGTATTCGCGGTTGTTGGTCACCTCGGCAAAGCGCTCCTCGTGGGCTTTGAGGTCTTCTTGGGCCACCCGCAGTTCGCGCTCGTAGTGGCGCTGGTGTTTATCCAACTCATCCAGAGCGTTCTGCTGCTCTTGCAATTTCACACCGGAGCGCTCTATGAGCCCCTCGCGCTCCTGGATCTCGGCGGGGTATTTCTCTTTGACTTCTTCCAAGGAGAACAGTTGCCTGTCGACCTCCCGGAGTTTGAGCAACTGCAATAAACCTTCTTTCATAGGGGAATCCTCGTCTCCAACAGCTAAACTGGACTACAGAAAGCGCAGGAAATCCGAACGATTTCCTGCGCTGATGGATGGTGGGCGATGCCGGATTTGAACCAGCGACCTCTGGTATGTGAGACCAGCGCTCTAACCAACTGAGCTAATCGCCCTTTTTGAAACCGGCGGGACCGCCCTGCCAAAAAGCGGTGGATTGCCGGTTTTATTCGAGACCGATGACGCCCCTCGCCACGCCACAGTCGTTATTGCTAAGCGATTGTAAGGACAGAATATAGGACTTAGATCTGGGCGATGCAAGTCCAGTGTTTGTATTCCGTAAAGCGAGAATGAAGTAGAAAAACGAGCGATTGCAAAACGTGAGCACACTTCGCAACCGCTCGTCGCATCCACATGGAAATTTGGTGGGCCCACTAGGACTCGAACCTAGGACCCGCTGATTATGAGTCAGCTGCTCTAACCAACTGAGCTATGGGCCCGCAAATTAATGTCAAAAAAATGTACGCCTTTCTCAAAGTCGGTCAAGAGCCCTACGCCGTTTCGAGCTGTTGGCGCTGGCGCACCAAGTGCATCAACTCGGCGTTGACCGCGTTAATCTTCTCCTCGTCTTTGGCCGCCACGGCTTCCTGCAACGCCTGTTTGGTTTGGTCAATACGCCGGGTGAGCGCATCGCTGCTGAAGTGCGCTACTCCGTCCCTGTATTGTTGCTCTACCTGGTTCTCGTCCAAGCCCTGCAAAGCGCAGTCGCCTATGAGGGCGGCCACTTCCCCGTCATCTATCTCGTTGACCAGCAAGGCCGGGTCCAATTGCGTGGCCTCGCGGTACTTGCCAAAGAGCAACTGCGCCACCTGTCGCGAGCGCGCGTCGCCAAAAATTTCGGGGGTCAGCTCGGCCGCCGCCGGCGCAATGTACTGGGGATGCTGCAACAGTAGGGCTAAGAATTCCTTCTCGCGCAGCGGCGGACCGGCGCTGCGCGGGGCGGCGGTTTCCTGCGTCCGTTCGGGCGCCCGGCGGCGGCCCAGATCGCGCTGGAATTCCTGGCGCAGGGCGCGCTCGTCTACGCCCAACCGCTGCGCCGCCTCGCGCAGCATCAGGTCGCGGCGCACCGCATCCTGGCAGCGGCCCAGCAGCGGCTTGAGCGCTTCGGCGGCCTGGGCTTTGCCCTGCAAGGTATCCAGGTCGAAGCGCCCGCCCAGCTGCGCCAGGTAGAAATCGAGCGCTGCCTGCGCCCCTTCCACCGCAGCCAGCAACCCGTCTGCCCCTTCCGCTTGCACAAATGTGTCCGGATCGTGCTCCCCCGGCAGCGATACGACGCGGGCGTCCACCCCGGCGCCCAGCAACACTTCGAGGCCGCGCTGCGCGGCGGTGGAGCCGGCCGCATCGCCGTCAAAAACCAATACCACTTGCCCGGCGTAGCGCGCCAGGGCGCGACACTGCTCCTCGGTGAAGGCGGTACCCGCCGAGGCCACCACGTGGTCGATGCCCTGTTGCGCCAGGCTGAGCAAATCCATGTAGCCTTCCACGATCAGCGCCGTGCCCTGACGGCGGATTTCTTCGCGGGTGTGGCTGAGGCCGTAGAGCACGGAACTCTTGTGGTAAATGGGCGTCTCGGGCGAGTTGAGGTATTTGGGCTCCTGGTCCGATTTGAGAGAGCGCGCCCCAAAGCCAATGGTGCGCTTGGACAAATTGGCAATGGCAAAAGTGGCGCGGTCGCGAAAGCGGTCGTAGTGCCCCTCGCCTTTCTGGCGCGGCAGGGCCAGCCCGGCTTTTTCCATAGCTGCCGGGCTCAAACCGCGCTTGCCGGCCACTTTGAGCAGGCCGTCCCACCCGGCCGGGGCGTATCCCAGGTTAAAGCGCTCGATGGTCTCGTCCGTCAATTTGCGGCCGTGCAAATATTCGAGCGCACCGCGCCCCTCTTCTTGGTAGAGCAGATGATGGTAATATTTTTGCGCCAGCTCGTTGGCGCGAAAAATCTCGTCGGTCACATCGTCGGCCCCGTCCGCGCGGCCGCGCTGGGGCAGGGCGATACCGCTGCGCTGGGCCAGCAGAGTGACGGCTTCGACAAAGCTGACCTTGTCGTGTTCCTGCAAAAATTTAAAGACGTTACCGGCGGCGTTGCAGCCAAAACATTTGTAAATCTGCAACTCGGGATTGACGTTGAAGGAAGGCGTTTTTTCAGTGTGAAAGGGGCAGAGGCCCAAAAAGTTGCGGCCGCGCTTATTGAGCTGGACATATTCGGATACGATGTCGACGATATCGGTGGCGTCTTTAATGCGCTCGATTGTCTCGTCGGGAATGCGCGGCATGGCGTGTTTTGGGAAAGTGTGAATGAGGAAATAGAAAGCGGCTAGGAACCTATCATCCCCAGTTGGATTTAAGATATCCGACCTCTAGGTCTCGGTCAAGATCGCCCACATTCAAAGCACTTATTTTTTATAGAGTTGTCGCGTGATAATAATTAATCGATGCTGATCCGCACGGCGGTTTGTT